>NZ_FMCI01000016.1 GCF_900091845.1 Streptomyces sp. SolWspMP-5a-2 | reverse complement strand
GGGCTCGGTGGCGCGCGGGTCCAGGTCCGGTTCGGCGGCGGGCGGTTCGGGGATCTCCCGGACGACGATGTCGTGCGGGAGCAGCACGATCGCCGACGTCCCGCCGAACGGCGAGGGCCGCAGCGTGACGGCGATGCCGTGCCGGGTGGCGAGCTGCGCCACCACGAACATGCCGAGGCGCAGGTCGTCGGCGAGCGCCACCACGTCGAACTGCGGCGCCACCGCCAACTGGTCGTTCAGGGAGGCGTAGTCCTCCTCGGACATGCCGAGACCGCGGTCCTCGACCTCGATCGCGAGCCCCTTGGCGACGATCGCCGCCCGCACCCCGACCGGGCTCGGGGAGGGGGAGTACACCGTCGCGTTGTCGATCAGCTCGGCCAGCAGGTGGATGACGTCGGCGACCGCGGGCGGCGCCAGGTACACGTCCTCGTCGGTGTGCACCTCCACCCGCTGGTACTGGGCGACCTCGCCCACCGCGCCGCGCAGGATGTCCACCAGCGCGACCGGCTCGCGCCAGCTCCGCCGGGGCTGCTCACCGCTGATGATGACCAGGTTCTCCTCGTAGCGCCGCAACTGGCTCGCGGTGGAGTCCAGTTCGTACAGCCCCTTGAGGACCTCCGGGTCGGTGTGCTGGCGTTCCAGGGTGTCGAGCTTGGTGAGCTGGAGGTTGACCAGGTTCTGGCTCTGCCGGGCGATGCCGAGGATGATCTTCTGGAACCCGCGCCGGGTGTCGGCGAGTTCGACGGCGGTGTGCACGGCGGTGCGCTGGGCCTTGTTGAACGCCCGCGCCACCTCGCCGAGTTCGTCGCGGCCGTAGTCGAGCGGCGGGGTGGCGAGGTCGACGTCGACCTTCTCGCCCCGGTCGAGGCGGGTCACCACGTCGGGCAGCCGCTCCTCGGCGAGGCTCAGGGTGGCCTCCCGCAGTCCGGTCAGGCGCCGGGAGAGCGAGCGGGTGATCCGCCAGGACATGCCCACGCAGAGCAGCAGCGCGGCCAGGCCGCCCGCGCTCAGCGAGGCCGCCGTCAGCAGCAGGCTGTGCGCGTTGTCGGCGCTGCGGTCGAGCAGCCCGGACGTCTGCCGCTGGATCAGCTGCCCGTACTCGTCGGCGACCTTCTCCAGGGCGGCCCGCCACTGCTTCTGCCGGTCGGGCAGCGCGACCTTGTCGCCGCCCGCGGGCCGGGCCGCGAGGATCTGGTCCTCGATGGCGTTGAGGTCGCGCCACTCGTCGCTCTGGAGGATCTTCTCGGTCTCGGTCTTGGCGCTGCCGCGCAGCGACGGCACGATCTGGTCCCTGACCAGCCAGCGCCGGGTGTCCACGACCTGGGTGAACGCCGACCACTGCTTGGCGTCCAGGTGCCCGGACGGCCACGCGAGGGTGAGCTGGGCGTCCTCCTGGGATACCAGTTCGGCCGCGTGCTCCAGGGCGACCAGGGGTCCGGCCTGCGAGGTGAGGTCGCCGTCGTCGACCTGGGACAGCTCCTGGAAGGCGTGGATCTGGTCGTCGATGATCGAGCCGTACTGGTCGAGCGCCTGGGCCGCGGTGATGTCCGTCGGGTCGTCGACCTGGCCCCGGTAGTACTCCAGGCTGCCCACCGAGCCGAGCACCGAGTACAGCCGGTCGGAGATGCGCGCGGGCGCCTTCTGGATCGCGTCGGACTGGCGCACCAGCTTGGCGACGGCGGCGTCGGTGATCGCGCGCTGCTTGTCCAGCGCGTCCCGGTTGCCCTTGGGGTCGGTCAGCCAGATGGCGGAGAAGCTGCGTTCGCGTTGCAGCGCGAGGGTCGCCTCGGTGCCCATCGCGCCTGTCGACCGGCTCAACTCGGTCTGGCTGCGCAGCCGGAGCCCCTCGGTGAACATCTGGGTGGTGGTGACACCCCACATCGCGGCGAGGGTGACGCTGGGCACCAGGGCCAGAAGGATCAGCGAGAGACGTATGGAGCCGAGGCGGCGCCGGGCACCTGTCCGTGGAGACATCGGTCGTCCTAGGCGATCTGCGGGGCGGGAAGGGGTGGGTGAGCGGTCGGGGACGGTCGGGAGCCGCGGAACGGCACGGGGTGGGTGACGCCCAGGATGCCATCCGCGCCGACGGGCCCGGGAGGCGGCCGTTCTCGTGTCGTCCTGGGCATCGCGCGTCGTCCCGTCAGCGGGTGCCGCCGGCCGCGTACCGGGCGACGGCGGCCGCGTTCGACTTGGTCACGAAGGCCGGTCCGGTCAGGACCGGGGAGACACCGCCGCCGCTGACGTTGCCGTTGGTCCGGTAGAGCCACAGCGCGTCGACGGCCAGATAGCCCTGGAGATAGGGCTGTTGGTCCACGGCGAACTGCACGTCGCCCGTGCGGACCGCCTTGACCAGGTCGTCGTTGAGGTCGAACGTCGCGACGTGGGCCCTGCTGCCCGCCGCCTTCACCGACTTGACGGCGGTCAGCGCGAACTGCGCGCCGTTGGTGACGACTTCGTCGATGGTCGGGTCCTGGCGCAGCTTCGCGGTGACGGCGGCGGCGACCGACTTCTGGTCGGTTCCCTCGACATAGAGCATCTCGGTCTGCCCGTCGAAGGTCTTCTTCACCCCGGCGCAGCGGGCTTCGAGGGCGACGTTCCCGCGCTCGTGGATCACACAGAGCGCGTGCTGGGCCCGGAGCGAGTCGAGTTTGTCGCCGACCGCGCGTCCGGCGACGCTCTCGTCCTGGCCGAAGTACTCCAGCAGGCCGGACGGACGCCAGGCGTCGATGCCGGAGTTGAGGCCGACCACCGGGATGTCGGCGGTCTTGGCCTGCGCCACCGGGATCTTCATGGCCTGCGGCTTGGCGAGGGTGAGCGCGATGCCGTCGACCTTGTCGCGGACGGCGTCCCGCACCAGTTCGGCCTGGCCGGTCGGGTCGGGGTCGCTGGTGTAGGTGAGGTCGATGCCGTCCTTGGCGGCCGCGTCCTCCGCGCCCTTCTGCACCCGGTCCCAGAAGGCGTCGCCCTTGCCGCCGTGGGTGACCATGGCGATCTTCAGGCGTCCGGCGCCCGCGCGGCCCGTGGCGTCGGTGCCCGAGCCGTCGTCCGAGGCCGAGCAGCCGGCCGCGAAGAGGCAGGTCACGACGGCCAGTGCCACGGCGGGCACGGGTCTGCGGAGTCGGATGGGGGCGGGTGGAGTCTTCATGAGGGTGCGGCACCTCGCTGTGCGGCCGAACAGGAGTACGGCGAGAAGACGCCGCCGAGTGGCCGAATAACGGTACGCCGAACAGGTGACTCTCGCTGGCCCGGAGCCAATCGCGTGTGACCACCGGTCGTCAAGTGACCGGCCACATGCCGTGAGTTGTTGCTCCCGCATCGTAATGATCTCGGGATGGTCGTCCGGGGCCGCGCAGAGACGGGTCCGGCCCCCGGGTGCGCGGGGGCCGGACGGTCGGGAGGGTCAGAGGTCGAACTCGTGCGGGGGCAGGTCGAGGGTGAAGCAGGCCTCCCTGACCACGGCCCGCTCGGTCGGGTCGAAGTCGCCGTCGGCGCCGCCGATGACGATGCCGATCTGGATCACGGCGCGGGCCTCGGCGGGCTTCTTCTTCGCCTTGGCGATCTCCTGCAGGACGCTGACCTTGCCGAAGTCGAAGTCGGCGGTGAGCTTGTTCAGGTTCTCCTCGAAGCGGCGGCGCAGGTCGTCGGCGGGGAAGTTCTGGAGGACCTCGTTGTTCGCGATGAGCTGGGCGACCCGGCGGCGCTCGCTGGGGTCGATGGTGCCGTCGGCGGCGGCGACGAGCGCGCACATGGCCATGCTGGCGTCCCGGAAGGCGCCGCTCTTGAGGTCGTTCTTCTTCGCGACGAGCTGGGTCTGCATCGTCGAGGCGGATTCCTTGATGCGGTCCCACAGGGCCATGCGGTTCTCCTGGTGTTCGGATCGGCCGTACCCGGACGGCCTCTGGTTTCTACAGCACTGTAGAAACTATCGGAGGCGCCCGGAGGTTCCGCCCCCGCCGATCTTCTTCAAGCCACCTAGACTGGACCGGTCCCCGGCCAGGACCCGGCCCCGGACGACCCGCGACGACGGCAAGAGCGAGAGAGGCGACGACGGTGGCGACAGCCGGAAATGGCTCCGAGGACCCCTCCGCCGACGTGCTCGACCAGGCCGCCGCGGCCTTCGGGATGCTCGCCTCACCGGCCCGGCTGCACATCGTCTGGGCGCTCGCCCAGGGCGAGAGCGACGTGACCGGCCTCGCCGACCGGGTCGGCGGCGCGCTGCCCGCCGTCAGCCAGCACCTCACCAAGCTGAAGCTCGCCGGCCTGGTCAGGGCCCGCCGCGAGGGCCGCCGCCAGGTCTACTTCGTGGACGACCCCGACATCGTCGACGTGGTGCGCCTCATGGTGGGCCGCCTCACCGACCGCGCCGAACTCCCGGCACCCCGCGTCCGTGGCCTCTGACACGGCCCACCCGGCCCCCGCCGAGCCCGCGTCCGCCGACGGCACCGCCCTCCAGGTGCTGCGCCGCCTCGACAGCGGCCCGCGCGGACTCACCGACACCGAGGCCGCCGCCCGCCTCGCCGCGCACGGCGAGAACACCGTGCCCGGCGTCCGCACCCCGTCCTGGCCCCGCCGCTGCCTGCGCGGGGTGCGCGACCCCTTCACCGCCGTCCTGCTCTGCCTCGCCCTGGTCTCCGCCGCCGTCGCCTCCTGGGGCACCGCGAGCGTGATCCTCTCCCTGGTCGCCGTCAGCTGCGTGCTGCGCGCCACCGGCGAACACCGCGCCGACCGCTCGATAGCCGCCCTGCGCGGCCTGGTCAGCGGCACCGCCACGGTGCTGCGCCGCGCCGACGGCGGCGCCGAGCGTGCCCGCGAGGTCCCGGTCGCCGAACTCGTCCCGGGCGACGTGATCAGACTCGGGCCTGGCGACCTCGTCCCCGCCGACGTGCGGCTGCTGCGCGCCCGCGGTCTCACCGTGCACCAGGGCGCCCTGACCGGCGAGTCCGTTCCGGTGCCCAAGGCCGCAGCCGACGTGCCCGGTACACCGCACGACGGCCCCCTCGGCCAGGCCCACCTCTGCTTCCAGGGCAGCGGCGTCGCCACCGGCAGCGCCACCGCCGTCGTCGTGGAGACCGGCGCGCGCACCCGGTTCGCCGCCGCGCACCGCGTCGCGCGCCCCCGCGGCGACAGCGCCTTCGACCGCTCCGTGCACGGCATCTCCTGGGTCCTGATCCGCTTCATGCTGCTCACCCCGCCGCTGGTCCTCATGGCCAACGCGGCGGTGCGCGGCCGGGGCCTCGAGACCCTCCCGTTCGCGGTCGCGGTGGCCGTCGGGCTCACCCCCGAGATGCTCCCCGTCATCGTCACCACCTGCCTCGCGCGCGGCGCGGCCCTGCTCGCCCGGCACCACGACGTGATCGTCAAGCGCCTTCCCGCCCTGCACGACCTCGGCGCGGTCGACGTGCTCTGCGTCGACAAGACCGGCACCCTCACCCAGGACCGCCCGGTCGTCGCCCGCGCCCTCGACCCGAGCGGCCGCGACGACCCCGACGTCCTGCACTGGGCCGCCGTCCACACCTGGTGGACCCTCCAGCTCGCCGAACTGCCCGCCCCCGACGCCCTCGACGAGGCGATCCTCGACGCGGCCGGGGCCGTCGGCGAGGAGTACGACGGGGTCGCCGCCGTCCCGTGCGGGCCCGGCCGCAGGATCGCCACCGCCGTACTGCGCGGCCCCGGACTCGGCATCGGCACCGTCCTCGTCAAGGGCGCCGTCGAGGACGTCCTGGAGCGCTGCGCGGTGAGCCCGGGGGAGCGGGAACGCCTGCTGGCGCTGGCCGCCCGGGAGGCCGGGGCCGGGTCACGGGTGCTGGCGCTCGCCACCGCCGAACGCCCGGTCCGCGACCGCTCGTACGGCGACGAGCGCGGCCTCGCCTTCCGCGGCCTCGTCACCTTCCACGACGCGCCCGCCCCGAGCGCCGCCGAGGCGCTGCGCACCCTCACCGGACTCGGCGTCACCGTGCACGTGCTGACCGGCGACCACCCGGCGACCGCCGCCCGCGCCTGCCGCGACCTCGGCCTCGAACCCGCCGCGGTGCGCCTCGCCTCCGACGCCGACGGCGCCGTCCCCGGCGCGGGACCCACCGTCGTCGCCCGCTGCACCCCCGAGGACAAGGCGCGCATCGTCGCCGGGCTGCGGGCCGCCGGGCACACCGTCGGCTTCCTCGGCGACGGCGTCAACGACGTGGCCGCGCTGCGCGCCGCGGACGTCGGGATCGTGCCCCGGGACGCGGTCGGCGTGGCCCGCGAGGCCGGGGACGTCGTGCTCGGCGACAAGGACCTCACCGCGATCGGGCACGCGGTCGTCGCGGGCCGCCACAGCAGCGGCAACATCGCCTCCTACCTGCGGGTGACCCTCTCCTCCAACCTCGGCAACGTCCTCGCGATGCTCGCCGCGGGGCTGCTCCTGCCGTTCCTGCCGATGCTCCCCGCGCAGGTCCTGGTGCAGAACCTCTGCTTCGACGGCGCCCAGCTCGCCTTCGCGCTCGACCGGCCCGCCCCCGCCGTGCTGCGCCGTCCGACCGGGCTGCGCCCGCGCGCGTTCCTGCGGTTCATCACCGTCTTCGGCGCCCTCAACGCGGTCGCCGACCTCGCCACCTTCGCGGTCCTCGCGATCGCCCTGCACGGACCCGACGCGCTCGACGACGAGTCCGTGTTCCACTCGGCCTGGTTCACCGAGAACCTGCTCACCCAGGCGCTGGTGATGGTGCTGCTGCGCACCGGCCGGGGCCTCGCCGAGAAGCGCGGCCCGGGACCGGTCGGCAAGGCCGCCGCCGCGCTCGCCGTGATCGGGCTGCTGCTGCCGCCGACCCCGGTCGGCGCCGCGCTGCACATGACGGTCCTGCCCGTCCCCTACCACCTGCTGCTCGGCGCCGTCCTCGGCCTGTACGCCCTCGCGCTGGTCGCCGCCCGCGCCCGCTACGAGCGCCGTCACCCGTAACTGAGGTCCGCGCACGGGTCGTCGTCCGCCGACCTGGCGTCGTCCGACACCCCGCTGGGCACCGCCGTCGGCGCGGCCGAGGAGGCGGCCGGTGCGGCCGTCGCGAACGACTGCCCGAGGACGACGTTGATGACCGCGCCGCCGATCTCCTCAAGCGCGGCACCCGGGAAGAGCGCGGCCGCCTTCTCGGCGCGGTCCTTGAGACCCGGGCCGTACTGGATCACCGTCGTCGCGTGGTCCTGGGAGGTGGCGGTGGCCGTGCCGGTGACCGTGAACCCGGCGGCGGTCAGCCGCGCCGCCCCCCGCGCCCCGAGGCCGGAGACGGGGGTGCCGTTGTACACGGCGACCGTGACCCCGGTGCCGTCGACGGCGCTCGGGGACGGCGCCGCCGACGCGGCCTTCTTCTTCCCGCCGGACCTCCCGCCGCTCGCGTCCTGGCCGTCGATGGTGCGGTCGGCCTTGAGGGCGGCCCAGAGCGCGTCGGCGTCCGGTTCCACGACCGCGACCCGCGACCCCTGGTAGCGCCAGGGCACGGTGACGAACTTGGTGTTGTGCAGGTCGATGTCCTTGAGCGACATCGCGAACGAGATCAGCTTGTCGGCCGAGCCGAGACCGGCGTCGACGGTGAGCGAGGCGGTCGCCGCGTCGGCCAGCGGCAGCAGCTTCGTCGGGGTCAGCCCGTCGCTCTTGACCTTCTTCAACAGGGAGGCCACAAAAGCCTGTTGACGCTTGATGCGGCCGATGTCGGAGCCGTCTCCGATGCCGTGCCTGATCCGCACGTAGTCCAGCGCCTTCTCCCCCGAGACGCTCTGCTCGCCCTGCGGGAAGAGGAGTTCACCGCGCGTGGACCGGTTGGGGTTGAGGTCCTTCTGGTAGATGTCCTGCGGCAGGCACACCTTCACCCCGCCCACCACCTCGGTCAGCCGCGCGAACCCCTTGAAGTCGACGACGACCGTGTGGTCGACCCGCAGCCCGGTCAGCTCCTCGACCGTGTTCTGGGTGCACGCCGGGTTGCCCTTGGCGGTCTGCCCGACCGAATAGGCCGCGTTGAACATGGTGTTCTCCTGCCTCTCGGTCCAACTGCCGTCCGGGAGCTTGCACGGCGGGATGGTGACGAGGGTGTCGCGCGGGATGGAGACGGCCAGCGCGTGCCGGTGGTCGGCGTATATGTGGAGCAGGAACGCGGTGTCGGAGCGGCCGATGTCGCCCTTGTCGCCGCCGCCCAGCGCGGAGTTGCCGTCGGTGCGCGCGTCGGAGCCGATGACCAGGACGTTCTCGCCCTTGGAGGTGCCGTCGGGGCGGTCGTCGGAGAGGCCGTCGGAGTCGAAGGTGCTGATGTTGCCGTTGAGCTTCAGATAGAGCCAGCCCGCCCCGGCCGACACCAGGACCAGGAGCGACAGGGAGACGACGAGGACGGTCCGCAGCCTGCCGCCCCCTCGCCTGCGACGCCGGTCCCGGGCCGCGGGCCGGCCGCCGCGGTGCCGCGGACGTGCTGTCGTACGGCTGCTCGTCACAGTCATCGGCGCCCCTGCGTCCTTCCCCATGGTTGTACAGTTGCGCAATATAGCAACCATGGAAGAGGGAGGTGCGCCGTGCTCCGCAACGGTCTTGAACCCTGGCATCTGCTGATCGTCGCGCTCGTCGTGATCGTGCTGTTCGGCTCGAAGAGGCTGCCCGACACCGCGCGTGCGCTGGGAAAGTCGATGCGCATCCTCAAGAGCGAGACCAAGGCGATGAAGGACGAGACCGCGCGGGACGAGCCCGCCGCGCGCCCGGTGGTGGAGCCGACCGAGGTCCGTCCCGGGCCCGCCGCACCCTGAGGACGCGGGCCGGGGACCGGCCGCGGGCCGACCCCGGCACCGTCCGCGGACGGGTCGGCCCCGCGGTGCCGGTTACGGCCGGGCGGCCGGTGCCGGGTCCGCGGCGGCGCGCGCCTCGCGCTCCTTCTTCCGGTCGGCCCTGCGCTGCCGGCGGCCGCGGCGCGGCTCCTGGTCCGGCAGCCAGCCGAAGGCGAGGCAGCTTCCCACCAGGCCGAGCAGCAGCCCGACGAAGAAGCCGCCCAGGTTCGAGGTGACCCAGGTGCCCAGCGAGGCCAGCACCCCGAGGATCGAGTAGAACAGGCGCTGGCCGGGGCTGAAGAGGGTCAGCAGCCCGCAGAGCACCATCACGGCCGGGAGCAGGTAACCGGCCAGGCCCTGCATGCCGATGTGCATGACGACCTTGAGGGAGACCTTCTCGGTGAGCAGGATCTCCGCGCCGCCCAGGGCGAGCAGCAGCCCGCCCCAGAACGGCCGTACGGCCCGCCACTCCCGGAAGGCGGACCGTATGCCCTGCTGGGGGACGCCCCTCATCAGCAACCCGAGCCGCTGAAGCTCAGCTTCAGACCCGGGAGCTTGAACACACCGGCCGTGGTCGCGTAGTTGGTCTGCCGCAGGTTGGCGATGCGGACGGTGTCCGCCTGCTGGCTGAAGACGCCGAGCGGACCCTTGACGCCCGCCTTGGTGAGCGTGCTCGCGTCGTTGCCGATCTCGATGTTGTTGAACGACGCGTCGCCCGACAGCTCGGTGGAGTCGGTGGTGAGGTCGGTCGCCTCGACCTTGTGCGCACCGCTGCCCGCCTTGATCAGCAGGTTGGTGCCGCCGAGGTCGACGCTCTGGCACAGCTTGGTCAGCGTGGCCTTCTTGATCGCGGACGTGATGACCAGGACCTGGCCGCCGGTGTCGCCCGCGTTCGGGCTGTTGTCGGCCATGTTGTCGAGGCCGCCGAACTGCTCGAAGCCGGTGCCGTTCAGCTCGGTCGCGGTGACCGTGAAGGGCATGCCGGAGATCGCGAACTGCACGCCGAGCGCGCCCTGCGCGGTCATGATGGCGAGGCCCGCGGCGATCGCGGTGGCCGGTACGGCCATCACCGCCGCGCGGCGCAGCCGGACCCGTCCGCCTCTCGCGGACTCGGTGACGGAACCGCTCCCGGGGTTCCCGGGGTGGTCGGCGGACGAGGTGACGTCCGAGGACGAGGCCATTTCTGCTCCCCTGTGCATAGTCAGTGCGGGTTGGGCGTCAGCGGCGCGTTGTCCTGGCGCGGACAGCGGCTGCGGAGCACGCCTCCTCCTGCCTCCCGGTGGCGCAAGGGCGATCTCGTACTCCGCAGTAGCCTTCGAGGAAGTTACCGGGGGTTACATTTAGGGGTCAAGAGAGTTGTGGAAAAAGGGTGTTGATTGTGTTTCGGGCATGCGACGCGGCTGTGCCCGGCTCTGCGCAAACCCGCAGTTCGAGGGGCAACTACCGGTCACACTCTTGACGTTGACTGACCATCAGGTCTACAACTTCCTCTGGCTCATCCTGGATCCGTGGCGCCGGATCCCGTCACGCGGCACCAGTCCGCGTGTCCCGGACCTCGTTGTCCAGCACGGGCGTTGAACCGCCCCGAGTCCCACCCTCACCGACGGCCCGCACGGGCGCTTCCCCTCCGGTCCGTGCCGGCCGTTACTCCCGCCCGGCCCGGTCACTGGCTCGTCCCACGGGTCCGTGACCGGTTCACCGGCCGGTCGTCGTTGCCGGTCCGTCACGTACGGAGAAGGCGTGACGGACCGGCAACGGCGGACGCCGTTCCGCGTCCCCCCGCACTGGCGCCCCCTCACACCGTTCGGCGAAGCACCGTCCATCACCCTCAGTGGCACCCCCTTCAGGAATGAGGCATGCCCGCATGCGCACTCGCACCCTGTTCACCCTCGTCGGAACCGTCGCCGCGCTGGCCGTCCCGCTGGCCGCCACCCCCGCCTCGGCGGCGGGCAACGTCCTCACCACCGGCTCGGCGGGCGGCACCGCCGTCGCCGTCGGCGACACCCTGACCGCGCCCCTGGCCAGCGGCACCAGCGCCACCCTCTACTCCAGCGCGACCGGCACCAGCGGTGTGAAGTGCACGTCCTCGACCTTCACCGCGAAGGTCACCGCCAACCCGGCCGCGCCGGGCACCGCCACCGAGTCGGTCACCGGCCAGTCCTTCACCAGCAGCAGCTGCACCAGCAACGTCACCGGCGTCACCGGCGTCAGCAGCATCACCGTCGACAACCTGCCGTACACCACCGCCGTGACCTCCAGCGGCGCCCTGACGGTGAGCCCGGCCAGCGGCTCCACCATCCAGACCACGGTGAAGCTGGCCACCCTGCTCGGCACCATCACCTGCGTCTACCAGGCGCCGAGCCTGACCGGCACCTCCAGCAACACCGACAACAGCATCAACTTCACCAACCAGGCGTTCACCAAGACGTCCGGCTCGTCGCTCTGCTTCAGCAGCGGCTACTTCACCGCCAAGTACGCCCCGGTGCAGGACAACGGCGCCACCGTGTTCGTCAACTGACCTCGTCGCGAGGCCGGTTCAGCGCCTGCGCAGGCGCATCGCGAGAGCGGCGCCGCCGGTGAGCACCAGCACCGCGGCGGCGCCGCCCGCC
>NZ_FMCI01000087.1 GCF_900091845.1 Streptomyces sp. SolWspMP-5a-2 | reverse complement strand
CGCACGTCTTCGATGCCGCGAACGGCGGAGCACTGCTCTGGCAACATCTCTTCTGGTTCTTCGGCCATCCAGAGGTGTACATCATCGCCTTGCCGTTCTTCGGCATCATCAGTGAGGTCATCCCGGTCTTCTCCCGCAAGCCGATGTTCGGCTACATGGGTCTGATCGGCGCGACCATCGCCATCGCGGGCCTCTCCGTGACGGTGTGGGCGCACCACATGTACGTCACCGGCGGTGTGCTGCTGCCGTTCTTCTCCTTCATGACCTTCCTGATCGCGGTACCGACCGGTGTGAAGTTCTTCAACTGGATCGGCACCATGTGGAAGGGGTCACTGAGCTTCGAGACACCGATGCTCTGGGCCACCGGCTTCCTGATCACCTTCACCTTCGGTGGTCTGACCGGCGTCATCCTGGCCTCGCCCCCGATGGACTTCCACGTCTCCGACTCCTACTTCGTGGTGGCGCACTTCCACTACGTGGTCTTCGGGACGGTCGTCTTCGCGATGTTCTCCGGCTTCCACTTCTGGTGGCCGAAGTTCACCGGCAAGATGCTCGACGAGCGGCTCGGCAAGATCACCTTCTGGACGCTGTTCATCGGCTTCCACGGCACCTTCCTGGTCCAGCACTGGCTGGGCGCCGAGGGCATGCCCCGCCGGTACGCGGACTATCTCGCGGCCGACGGCTTCACCGCCCTGAACACGATCTCGACGATCAGCTCCTTCCTGCTCGGCCTGTCGATCCTGCCGTTCCTCTACAACGTGTGGAAGACGGCCAAGTACGGCAAGCCGGTCGGGGTCGACGACCCGTGGGGCTACGGCCGCTCCCTCGAGTGGGCCACCTCGTGCCCGCCGCCGCGGCACAACTTCCTCACCCTGCCGCGGATCCGCAGCGAATCCCCGGCGTTCGACCTGCACCACCCGGAGATCGCCGCTCTGGACCAGCTCCAGAACGCGCCTCACGGTGACAAGGCTCTCGCGGGTGGCAAGGAGGCCGGCAAGTGAAGATCCAGGGCAAGATGTTCATGTGGCTGAGCGTCTTCGTCCTCGCCATGGCGGTCGTCTATGGCGTGTGGTCGAAGGAGCCGGCCGGTACCACGGCCCTCTTCCTGGCCTTCGGCCTGTGCATCATGGTCGGCTTCTACCTGGGCTTCACCGCCCGGCGGGTCGACGCGGGCGCGCAGGACGACAAGGAAGCCGATGTGGCGGACGACGCCGGCGAGGTCGGGTTCTTCAGCCCGCACAGCTGGCAGCCGCTCTCCCTCGCGGTCGGCGGCGCGTTCGCCTTCCTCGGGGTGGCGCTCGGCTGGTGGTTGCTGTACTTCTCGGCGCCGCTGGTCCTCATCGGCCTGTGGGGCTGGGTCTTCGAGTACTACCGCGGTGAGAACCGCACCCAGTAAGCACGCGCGGCACCGCCGCCGGGCCCGGACCTTCCGCCAGGAGGGTCCGGGCTCGTGCTTTTGCCGCACCGCCGCTACCACGTCCGGGTTACCCGGCGTGCCGGAGCGGGGGCGACTCCTTAGCGTGAGGCCATGAGCCACTCTCCGCGCACCCGCACCGTCGTCAGCTGCACGCTGCTGGTGATCGCCCTCGGTGCGGGCGTCACCGCGTGCGGCGACAGCGGCAACCCGCTGTCCTCCAAGCCGTACGACGCGTCGGCCCAGATCTCCTTCAACGGGCCGAAGGGCGGCCTGAAGAAGGTCGACCCGGACAAGCCCCTGGAGGTGACGGCGTCGGGCGAGGACAACCACATCACCGACGTCACCGCCACCGATGCCATGGGCCGCTACGTGACGGGCGAACTCAGCGCCGACGGCCGTCGCTGGCACTCCACCTCCGCGCTGGCCTCCGACGCCCGCTACACGGTCCACGTGAGCACCGAGAACGAGGACGGGGCGCCCGGCCGCAAGGTCCTCACCTTCGACACCAGCAAGCCGACCAGCAAGAAGCGGCTGACGGTGACGTTCGGCCCCGACGCCGGTGAGTACGGCGTCGGCCAGCCGGTCACCGCCGAGCTGAGCGAGCCGGTCAAGGACAAGGCCCAGCGGGCCATCGTCGAACGGGGGTTGCGGGTCACCTCGGTGCCCGCGACCCAGGGCACCTGGCACTGGGTCGACGACAAGGAACTGCACTTCAGGCCCAAGGAGTACTGGCCCGCCCACGCCACCATCCAGGCCCGCGGCGAACTGGACGGCGTGAAGATCAGCGACCGGATGTGGGGCGCGAGGACCAAGCCGCTGAAGCTGACCACCGGCGACCGGGTCATCGCCGTCACCGACGCCTCCGCGCACTCGATGACGGTCTACCGCAACGGCGAGGAGATCAACGAGATCCCCGTCACCACCGGCAAGCCCGGCTTCGAGACCCGCAACGGCGTCAAGGTCGTGCTGGGCAAGGAGTACTTCGTACGGATGCGCGGCACCACGGTCGGCATCTCCGCGGGTTCCTCGGACGGCTACGACCTGCCCGTGTACTACGCCACCCGGGTCACCTGGAGCGGCGAGTACGTGCACGCCGCGCCCTGGTCGGTCGGCTCACAGGGCTCCGCGAACGTCAGCCACGGCTGCACCGGCATGAGCACCGGCAACGCCGCCTGGTTCTTCGAGAACGTCCAGGACGGCGACGTGGTCAAGGTCATCAACTCGTACGGCGACGACATGGAGCCGTTCGGCAACGGCTACGGCGACTGGAACCTCGACTGGAAGGAATGGCGCGACGGCAGCGCCCTGGTGGGCGGCAGGCCGGAGGGCCCGCGGCCGGAGGAAGCGGCCAGGCTCCGTCCGACGGCCGTGTGAGCGCCGACGGCACGACGGCCCGCGGTCACCCGACCGCGGGCCGTCCGGCGGCCGTCTCAGGCGTTCAGGGACCGCTTCTCGCGCAGCAGGGCGGCCAGCGCCGTGGCGAACTCCACCGGGTCCACCGGAAGCGTCACGGCGGCCTCGGCGCGGCTCCAGGTGGCCAGCCAGGCGTCCTGCGGGCGCCCGATCAGCACCAGGGACGGCGGGCAGTTGAAAATCTCGTCCTTGATCTGGCGGCACAGGCCCATGCCGCCCATCGGCGCGGCCTCACCGTCCAGGACGCACACGTCGACGCCGCCGCGGTCCAGCTCCTTCAGCACGGCGGCGGGCGTCGCGCACTCCAGGAACTCCACCACGGGGACGTCGGGGGCCGGCCTGCGTCCGGTGGCCAGGCGGACCTGTTCGCGGGTGTTGGAGTCGTCGCTGTAGACCAGCACCGTGGCGGTCGGCTGCATTCTTCCTCCGGCGGGACGTCGTCGTCTTACGGACAGGAGCGATGCGCCGGATGCTACTCCCTTGAACACCCCGTCAACACCTGTGGGAACACGGCTTCGACAGGGCGCCGGATGGGCCATACGGGCAGTACACGGGGTACGGACACTCCGAACGGCACCCCCGGGAGTGAGGGCGGGATAAGCGACCGACATAATGTCGGTCGTGGCGACAGCAACGACAGTAGAAACCGGGCACGCGCACCCGTCGGTCAACCGGCCGAACCTCACCAGCGTCGGAACCATCATCTGGCTGAGTTCCGAGCTGATGTTCTTCGCGGCCCTCTTCGCGATGTACTTCACCCTGCGATCGGTGACCGGTCCGGATCACTGGAAGGAGATGGCGAGCCATCTCAACTTCCCGTTCTCCGCGACCAACACGACGATCCTGGTGCTCTCCTCCCTCACCTGCCAGCTCGGCGTCTTCGCCGCCGAGCGCGGGGACGTGAAGAAGCTCCGGGGATGGTTCATCGTCACCTTCATCATGGGTGCGATCTTCATCGGCGGTCAGATCTACGAGTACACCGAGCTGGTGAAGGAGGACGGCCTCTCGCTCTCCTCCGACCCGTACGGCTCGGTCTTCTACCTGACCACCGGCTTCCACGGCATGCACGTGACGGGCGGCCTGATCGCCTTCCTGTTCGTTCTGGGCAGGACGTACGCGGCCAAGAGGTTCACCCACGAGCAGGCGACCGCGGCGATCGTCGTGTCCTATTACTGGCACTTCGTCGATGTCGTCTGGATCGGCCTCTTCGCGACGATCTACATGATCAAGTAGCCGGGCCCGTTCCACGCGCACAGCCGAAGCGCACTTTCCAGAAGCATCGACGCAGAAGATCCTGACACCGGGGTAATCCGTGAAAAAGCTCTCCGCACGACGACGCCATCCGCTGGCGGCCGTCGTCGTCCTACTCCTCGCGCTGGCGGCCACCGGGGGGCTGTACGCCGCGTTCGCGCCCGCGAGCAAGGCGCAGGCCGATGAAACCTCCCAGTCTCTCGCCATCGACGAAGGCAAGAAGCTGTACGCCGTGGGCTGCGCCAGCTGCCACGGAACCGGCGGTCAGGGCACCTCCGACGGGCCGAGCCTCGTGGGTGTGGGCGCCGCCGCCGTCGACTTCCAGGTCGGCACCGGCCGGATGCCGGCCCAGCAGCCCGGCGCGCAGATCCCCAGCAAGAAGGTCATCTACTCGCAGGCCGAGATCGACCAGCTTGCCGCGTACATCTCCTCGCTCGGCGCGGGTCCCGCCGTCCCCGGCAAGGCCCAGTACGGCCCCGAGGGCGCCGACATCGCCAAGGGCGGCGAGCTGTTCCGCACCAACTGCGCGCAGTGCCACAACTTCACCGGCAAGGGCGGCGCGCTGACGCACGGCAAGTTCGCGCCGAGCCTGGAGGGCGTCAGCCCGAAGCACATCTACGAGGCCATGCAGACCGGCCCGCAGAACATGCCGTCCTTCAACGACACCACGCTCACCGAGCAGAACAAGAAGGACATCATCGCGTACCTGAACGCGGTCAACGGGGAAGAGACCGAGAGCCCCGGCGGCCTGGAGCTGGGCGGCCTCGGGCCGGTCAGTGAGGGTCTGTTCGCCTGGATCTTCGGACTGGGTGCCCTGATCGCGGTCGCCGTCTGGGTCGCCGCTCGGACCGCAAAGGCCAAGAAGTCATGAGTAGCCAAGACATTCCAGAAGAGAACCTGCCCGCAGAGCAGGACCACGCGCACGGCGCGGTGACCGTCGCCGACGACACGGACCCGTTCGCGGACCCCGGTCTCCCGCCCCACGAGCACCGTGTCCAGGACATCGACGAGCAGGCCGCCAAGCGGTCCGAGCGCGCCGTCGCCCTCCTGTTCACGCTGTCGATGCTCGCCACGGTCGGCTTCATCGCCTCCTACGTGGCGATCCCGCACGACCAGGCCGTCTACGTCTTCCCGATCGGGCACATCAACGCGCTGAACTTCGCGCTGGGCCTGACCCTCGGGGTGGCGCTCTTCGCGATCGGCGCGGGCGCGGTCCACTGGGCCCGCACCCTGATGTCCGACGTGGAGGTCGCCGACGAGCGGCACCCGATCGAGGCGGCCCCCGAGGTCAAGGCCAAGGTCATGGCCGACTTCAAGCAGGGCGCCAAGGAGTCCGCGCTCGGCCGCCGCAAGCTGATCCGCAACACCATGTTCGGCGCGCTGGCCCTGTTCCCGCTCTCCGGCGTCATGCTGCTGCGCGACCTCGGCCCGCTGCCCGGCACCAAGCTGCGTCACACCCTGTGGTCCAAGGGCAAGCTGCTCGTCAACATGAACACCAACGAGCCGCTGCGCGCCTCCGACGTCGCCGTCGGCTCGCTGACCTTCGCCAAGCCCGAGGGCCTGGAGGAGCACGACGAGGACTTCCAGAAGGAGATCGCCAAGGCCGCCCTGATGATCGTCCGCATCCAGCCGGACAACATCAAGGACAAGCGCGAGCTCCAGTGGTCGCACGAGGGCATCGTCGCGTACTCGAAGATCTGCACCCACGTGGGCTGCCCGATCTCGCTGTACGAGCAGCAGACGCACCACGTGCTGTGCCCCTGCCACCAGTCCACCTTCGACCTCTCCGACGGTGCCCGAGTGATCTTCGGCCCCGCCGGTCACGCCCTGCCGCAGCTGCGCATCGGCGTGAACGACGAGGGCTACCTCGAGGCGCTCGGCGACTTCGAAGAGCCCGTCGGTCCTGCATTCTGGGAGCGCGGATGAGCACCAACGAGAGCACCGAGACCCGGCGCGGCAAAGCGCCGGCCGGCGAGCGCGTCGCCGACTGGGCCGACGGCAGGCTGGGGATCTACTCCCTCGCCAAGAGCAACATGCGCAAGATCTTCCCCGACCACTGGTCGTTCATGTTGGGCGAGGTCTGCCTCTACAGCTTCATCATCATCATCCTCACGGGTGTGTACCTGACGCTGTTCTTCCACCCGTCGATGAACGAGGTGGAGTACCACGGCAGCTACGTCCCGCTCCAGGGACAGCTGATGTCGGAGGCGTTCAGCTCGACCCTGCACATCTCCTTCGAGGTGCGCGGTGGCCTGCTCATCCGGCAGATCCACCACTGGGCCGCGCTGATCTTCCTGGCCGGCATGTTCGTGCACATGATGCGGGTCTTCTTCACGGGCGCGTTCCGCAAGCCGCGTGAGATCAACTGGCTGTTCGGCTTCCTGCTGTTCGTCCTGGGCATGTTCACCGGCTTCACCGGTTACTCGCTCCCCGACGACCTGCTCTCCGGCACCGGTGTCCGCTTCATGGAGGGCGCGATCCTGTCCGTGCCGATCGTCGGCACGTACCTGTCGTTCTTCCTCTTCGGCGGCGAGTTCCCGGGCGGCGACTTCGTGGCCCGCTTCTACTCGATCCACATCCTGCTGCTGCCCGGCATCATGCTCGGCCTGGTGGTCGGCCACCTGATCCTGGTCTTCTACCACAAGCACACGCAGTTCGCGGGCCCCGGAAAGACGAACAACAACGTCGTCGGCATGCCCCTGCTGCCCGTGTACATGGCGAAGGCGGGCGGCTTCTTCTTCCTGGTCTTCGGCGTCATCGCGGTCGTCGCGGCGATCGCCTCGATCAACCCGATCTGGGCCCTCGGCCCGTACCGGCCCGACCAGGTCTCCACGGGCGCGCAGCCCGACTGGTACATGGGCTTCTCCGAAGGCCTGATCCGTGTGATGCCGGGCTGGGAGATCAACCTCTGGGGCCACACGCTCGTCCTGGGCGTGTTCATCCCGCTGGTCATCTTCCCGCTGGTGCTGGTCTCGATCGCGGTCTACCCGTTCATCGAGTCCTGGGTCACCGGTGACAAGCGCGAGCACCACATCCTGGACCGCCCGCGCAACGCCCCGACCCGCACCGCGTTCGGCGTCGCCTGGATCTCCTGGTACTTCGTGCTGCTCGTCGGTGGTGGGAACGACCTCTGGGCCACCCACTTCCACCTGTCGATCAACGCGATCACCTGGTTCGTGCGCGTCGGCTTCTTCGTCGTGCCGGTCCTCGTCTTCATCGCCACCAAGCGGATCTGCCTCGGCCTCCAGCGCCGGGACCGCGAGAAGGTGCTGCACGGTCGGGAGACCGGCACCATCAAGCGGCTGCCGCACGGCGAGTTCATCGAGGTCCACGAGCCGCTCAGCCAGGACGCGCTGCACACGCTCACCGCGCACGAGCAGTACCGCCCGGTCGAGATCGGCGGCACCGTCGACGAGAACGGCGTCGAGCGCAAGGTGAAGGGCTCCGAGAAGCTGCGCGCCAAGCTCAGCGAGTCGTACTACGGCGCGGAGTCGCAGATCCCGAAGCCGACGGTCGAGGAGTACAAGGAGATCACCAGCGGCCACGGCCACCACTGATCACCGCGTCGCCACACGACGGTCGAAGGGCCCCCGTCCGGTCTCCGGACGGGGGCCCTTCCACGTGCCCCGGGCTGGATAGGGTGGGGAGCGGGACGAATCCCCTTCCCCGACCCTTCCACGACACCCCAGGAGCGGCCTGATGAGCGCTGTGACCCCCGCCGGAGGCGACACCGCGGCGGCCCGTTCCTGGCCCGTCCTGCTGAACGGCCTGCTCGCCGGGCAGGACCTGAGCGCGGACGACACCGCCTGGGCGATGGACCTGATCATGCGCGGTGAGGCGACCGACGCGCAGATCGCCGGGTTCGTGGTGGCGCTGCGCGCCAAGGGCGAGACCGTCCAGGAGATCGACGGGCTGGTCCGCACGATGTACGCGCACGCCAACGTGATCGAGGTGCCCGGTCCCTGCGTGGACATCGTCGGCACCGGCGGCGACGGCGCGAAGACGGTGAACATCTCCACCATGTCGTCGATCGTGGTGGCCGGTACCGGCGCGCGGGTCGTCAAGCACGGCAACCGGGCCGCCTCCTCCGCGTCGGGGGCGTCCGACGTCCTGGAGAAGCTCGGCGTCAACCTGGACCTGCCGCTGAAGCGGGTGCCCGAGGTCGCCATGGAGGCCGGGATCACCTTCTGCTTCGCGGTGAAGTTCCACCCGGCGCTGCGGCACGCGGGCGCCGCCCGCGGCCAGTTGGGCATCCGCACCGTCTTCAACGCGCTCGGCCCGCTCACCAACCCGGCCCGGGTGGGGGCGCAGGCGGTCGGTGTGGCCGATCCGCGGATGGCGCCGATCGTGGCCGGTGTCTTCGCCGCCCGGGGCAACTCCTCGCTGGTCTTCCGGGGCGACGACGGCCTCGACGAGCTGACCACGACGGCCACCTCCCGGGTCTGGACCGTCGCCGACGGCCAGGTCGCCGAGGAGCGCTTCGACCCGCGCGACGTCGGCCTCGACCTGGTACCGGTGGAGGCGCTGCGCGGCGGCGACCCGTCGTACAACGCGGAGGTCGCCCGCAGGCTCCTGGACGGCGAGGGCGGCCCGGTGCGCGACGCCGTCCTGCTGAACTCGGCGGCCGCGCTGGTGGCCCTGGAACGGGGCTCGGGCACGCTCGTCGAGCGGATCGCCGCCGGGATGGCGAAGGCGGCCGAGTCGATCGACTCCGGCGCGGCCGGGCGGGTCCTCGACCGCTGGGTGGCGGCCAGCAACGCCTGACCGGACGCCGTCACGGTCCCGCGATCCGGACACGGGTTGCGGGACCGCGCGCGTTTCGCATAAGTTCCGGAGCAGGTCATGAGTGACAGTCATGAGGCCCCGGCCGACTGTCCGGCAACCCTCCGTCCGTGGCGGGGTGCCCCGGGTGAAGACCAGGCCGTGGGCAGCGAGGTCCACGGCAAGCGCGGACCCCTCGTGCCACCAGGGGTCCTGGTCGTCGAGGAGCCTTCCGTGAGCAAGCGAATGCGCTAGGGCGCGTCAGCGGACCCCTGTCCGCCCGGCGACGCCCGGCACGTCCTCCCGCCGCACCCGGCACAGACCCGCGTACGCCCCGTACGAGGGTCCGCGGCCGGCCCGCCGGGAGGACGGCACCGGATGACGCCGGTCCCGCCCGCCGGGCGGACGACAGGACTCCGCGGATCCGCCCAGGGCGTCGAGCCCCGCCTCCGCACCCCTTCTTCCCTTCCTCGCCCGGAGCCCTTCCGCGTTCGAGCCGTACCCGCTCGCGCGGCCGACTCCGCCGTCCTCTCACGGGAGTTCGCCATGTCTGTCCCCACCGCTGCCGCCGACCGTTCCGTCTGTGCCCCGCTGCCCGTCCTCGGCCGGGACGTGACCGTTCCGCTCGTCACCGGCGGCGAGGTCGGCTACGCGGCCCTCGACTACGCGGCGAGCGCCCCGGCCCTCCAGCGGGTCTGGGACGACGTGGCCGCCTACGCCCCCTACTACGGCAGCGTCCACCGGGGTGCCGGATACCTCTCGCAGCTCTCCACCGACCTCTTCGAGAACGCCCGCAGGACCGTCGCCGAGTTCCTCGACTGCCGCGCCGACGACCAGCTCGTCTTCACCCGCTCCACCACCGACTCGCTGAACCTCCTCGCCGCCGCGCTCCCCGAGGACTGCCAGGTCTTCGTCTTCGAGACCGAGCACCACGCCTCGCTGCTGCCCTGGAAGGACGCCCGGGTCAGCTACCTGGACGCCCCGCGCACCCCGCGCCAGGCGGTCCTGACCCTGGAGCGGGCCCTCGCCGACCGGGACCCGCACGGCCCGGCCCTGGTCTGCGTCACCGGCGCCTCGAACGTCACCGGTGAGCTGTGGCCGGTGCGGGAGCTGGCCGCCGCCGCCCACGCGCACGGCGCCCGGATCGTCCTGGACGCCGCCCAGCTCGCCCCGCACCACCCGGTCTCCGTCCAGGACCTCGACGTCGACTGGGTCGCCTTCTCCGGCCACAAGCTGTACGCCCCGTTCGGCTCCGGCGTCCTCGCGGGCCGCGCCGACTGGCTGACCGCGGCCGACCCCTACCTCGCGGGCGGCGGCGCCAGCCGCAAGGTCACCCGGCGCGCGGACGGCGGGGTGGACGTGGAGTGGCACGAGAGCGCCGCCCGGCACGAGGCGGGCTCCCCGAACGTGATCGGCGCCTACTCCATCGCCGCCGCCTGCAAGGCGCTCACCGAGGCGGGCTTCGACACCCTGGTCGCCCGCGAGCAGCACCTCGTGGACACCGTCAGGGCCGGGCTCGCGGACGTGCCCGAGGTGCGCGTGCTGTCCCTGTTCGGCGACGACGCGCCGCGGGTCGGGGTGCTCTCGTTCGTCGTCGACGGCTGGAACAGCTCCCACTTCGCCGCCGCGCTCTCCGCCGAGTACGGCATCGGCGTCCGGGACGGTCTGTTCTGCGCCCACCCGCTGGTGCGCACCCTGCTGGACAGCGCCCCCGAGGCGCAGGGCGAGTGCGGGGCACCGGAGGCCGCGCCGGGCGAGAAGTCCCTGAACGCGATCCGGGTGAGCTTCGGCGCGGGGACCCCGGACGAGCACATCGAGCGCTTCGTGACGGCGGTCCGTGAGCTGGTCGCGGACGGCGCCCGGTGGAGCTACCGCACCGAGAACGGCCGCTGCGTGCCCGCGCTGGGCTGACGCCGGCCGGTCGCGGACGTCAGGAGTCGAGGCCGATGGCGAAGGCGGCCTCCAGGTCGTGCTGCGAGTAGGTGCGGAAGGCCACGTGGGTGTCGGTGCCCTCGACGCCGGGGATCTTGCTGATCCGCCCCGGGATGACGTCCGCGAGGTCCTCGTGCTGGCGCACCCGCACCATCGCGATCAGGTCGTAGGTGCCGGTCACCGAGAACACCTCGCTCACCGACTCCAGCGCCGCGATCGACTCCGCGATCTCGGGGATCCGGTCCACGCTGGTCTTGATGAGGACGATCGCGGTGATCACGGCTGGTTCTCTCCCTCGGGAGCCGGAGCTGGGGCGGCCCTCACTCTAGTCGTCCGGCCGAAGGCCACCCACGCGTAGAGGAAGCCGAGCCCGAAGCCCACCAGGTGGGCGAGGTAGGCGACCCCGGGGCCCTCCTCGGCCCGGCCCGCCGCCAGCCACTGCAGGGCCGCCCAGAACGGCAGCACCAGCCAGGCCGGGAAGCGCAGCGGCAGGAAGAACAGGAACGGCAGCAGACTGGTGACCCGGGCGCGGGGAAAGAGGAACAGGAACGCGCCCAGGACCGCCGAGATCGCCCCGGACGCGCCGACCAGCGACTGCTCCGAGGTGGCGTTGGCGACGGCGTACCCGAGGAGGGCGAGGTAGCCGGAGCAGAGGTAGAAGAGGGTGAAGCGCAGGCGGCCCACGCGGTCCTCGGTCATGGCCCCGAAGACGTAGAGGAAGAGCATGTTGCCCAGCAGATGCATCCAGCTTCCGTGGACGAAGAGTGCCGTGGCCGGGGTGAGCGCCTCCCTGGGGGACCAGTCGAACAACTGTGCTGGAACGACGCCCCAGTGCCGGAAGTACTCCTGCTGGGCCGCGAGCAGGGTGTCCCCCGAGCCGTAGCCGGGGTTCAGGCCCGACGCGGGGCTGATCGCGAAGGTCAGACAGCACAGCGCGATCAGGCCGTAGGTGACCGGGGCCGCGGGTCTGGCGGCCTGGCCGGGGAGCGGACCGGCCGTCGTGCTCCAGTTGCTGGTCATGACTACAGAGCATGACGTAACGGGACGCACCGGGCCCGGCCGCCTCGCCGCCGCGGACAGGCGGGCGGCGACGGTCCGGCAGGCCGTAGGGTTACCGCCACACGCTCCAGGGAAGCTGGCGCGTCACGGACACTAGAAGGAAAGTGAACACGCCACGATGACGGTTCCCCTGCCGACCGCCTCGACGCGGTGGCGCTGCACGCTCTGCGGCAACCTCACCCGCTTCGACGTGACCCGCTCCTCGAAGGTCGTGGAGTACGTCCACCTCGACCTCGCCGGTGAGCCCAAGGTCGAGGAGCGCGAGGTGGTCAGTGAGACCATCGAGTCGGTGCGCTGCCGGTGGTGCAACGCGGTGGACCAGGTGGAACTCGTGGACAGGCCGGGCACCGACTCCTGACGGGAGCGGCCCCGCACAGGCATAGGGGTGTGACGGATGGTGGAGACCACGGGCGGGGCGCCGGGCGACGGCGCCGCCGAGGTGCTCGACCGTCCGCTGCCCGACGGGGTGCGCAAACGGGTCGTCCAGATCGCCTCGGACGGCTTCGGCGGACTCACCGTCGGCGAGCTGCCCGCCCAGCTCCGGCAGTACGCCCGGTTCACGCCGAGCCGCCGCGCCAAGTTCGCGGGCAACGCCATGGCCTCCGCGCTGGAGACCGACGCCCTCTTCCGCCAGCGGATCGGGGAACGGCTCAGAGAGGCCCAGCCGGAACTCGCCGGCGCCCTCGACTCCGGCGCCCCGCCCCCGGCCGCGGACCCGCTCGACGTGGCGGCCGCGGCCTACGTACTGCGCCCCACCGGCTGGGTGAAGCTGGTCACGGCCGCGGGCGAGGAGGCCCAGCGCGCCGACGCCGAACGCGCCGACGAGGAGAGCCGCGCCGAACTGGACCGGCTGCGCCAGGAGTTGGCCGCCGCCCGGGACCACACCCGGGCCGAGACCGAACGGCTGCGCGCCGACCTGGACGCCGCCAGGCGGGAGGCTGAGGCGCTGCAGCGCAAACTGCGCGCCGCCCTCAGCGACGTCAAGCGGGGCGAGGCCGCCCTGCGCAGGCTGCGCGGCGAGGCCGAGGCGGCGCGCGCCGAGGGGCAGACCCAGGTGTCCGCGGCGGAGAGCGAGACCCGGCGCCTCAAGGCGCGGCTCGGCGAGGCCGAGGCGGCGCTCGAGGCCTCCCGCAAGGCCGCGCGCGAGGGGCGCAGCGTCGAGGACATGCGGCTGCGGCTGCTGCTCGACACGGTGCTGGACGCGGCCCAGGGGCTGCGCCGGGAGCTGGCGCTGCCGCCGGTCGCGGTGCGGCCCGCGGAGACGGTGGACGCCGTCGAGCCGGGGCGGATGACCCCGAAGGACATCGCGGCGCGGGCGCTGTCGGAGCACGATCCCGCCGTCCTGGACCAGCTTCTCGCGCTGCCGCAGGCGCACTTGGTGGTCGACGGCTACAACGTCACCAAGACCGGTTATCCGCAGATGCCGCTGGAGAAGCAGCGGTTGCGGCTGCTCGGCCAGCTCTCCCAGCTCGCCGCGCAGACCGGTGCCGAGGTCACCTGTGTCTTCGACGGCGCCGAACTGCTCGCCCCGGTGCTGCTGGCGCCGCCGCGCGGGGTGCGGGTGCTGTTCTCCAAACCGGGCGTCACGGCCGACGAGTTGATCCGCCAGCTGGTGCGCGCGGAGCCGCCGGGGCGTCCGGTCATCGTGGCCTCCACGGACCGTGAGGTGGCCGACGGGGTGGCCCGCGCGGGCGCCCGTCCGATCGCGTCCGCGATGCTCCTCAAGCGGCTGATCTGACGCCCGTCCGGGCGGGTGCGGCGGGGCCGTTCCCGGCCTCTGTCCCGATCGTCAACGTACAGGTTCAATGCCCGAATTGATGGTTTCGTCACGCAACGTAGCGTCAATCGAGCATCACTGCACGTGTGTTGAGTGTAAAGAATGCGGTCGGTGACCGACATTTTTCACCCGAGGATTTGAACTGATCACAAGAACATCACTATGGTCTGGGCTCGAACCTCCGAACGGGTGATCACTCACATGAAGGAGCCCGCGTCCGTGGCGTCCCATCGTCGACCGAAGCAGCCGAGCCGCGCTCGTGTGACTGTGCTCACCACCGCAGCCGCCGCCGCTGTCGCGCTCAGTTCCCAGGCCGCCAACGCGGCACCCAGCGAGAAGCTGAGCAAGGACGAGGTCAAGTCCAAGGTCGACAAGCTCTACGAGCAGGCGGAGCAGGCCACCGAGAAGTACAACGGCGCCAAGGAGAAGCAGGAGAAGCTCCAGAAGGAGATCTCCAGCATCCAGGACAACGTCGCCCGCGGCCAGGAGGAGCTCAACGAGCTGCGTGACTCCATGGGCCTCGCGGCGGCCGCCCAGTACCGCACCGGCTCCATCGACTCCTCGCTCCAGCTGTTCCTGTCGTCGGACCCCGACGACTACCTGGACAAGGCGTCCACCGCCGACCAGCTCAGCAGCCAGCAGGTCGAGGCGCTGAAGAAGATCCAGCAGAAGCAGCGCGAGCTGGCCCAGGAGCGCTCCGAGGCCTCCGGCAAGCTCAAGGACCTCGCCTCCACCCGGACCGAACTGGGCAAGAAGAAGAAGGAAGTCCAGGGCAAGCTCGCCGAGGCGCAGAAGCTGCTCAACACACTGACGGCGAAGGAGCGGGCCGCGCTCGCCGCCGCCGACGAGCGTGCCAGCCGCTCCTCCAGCAGCCGCGTGGACCTGGGCGACGTGCCCAGCGCCTCCGGCCGCGCCGGGGCCGCGTTCTCCGCCGCGCAGACCAAGCTGGGCAGCGCCTACGTCTACGGCGCCACCGGCCCGTCCTCCTTCGACTGCTCGGGCCTGACCTCCTGGGCCTACGCCCAGGCCGGCGTCACCATCCCGCGCACCTCCCAGGCCCAGGCCAACGCCGGTACCCGGATCTACAGCGCGAGCGACCTCAAGGTCGGCGACCTGGTGATCTTCTACGGCGACCAGCACCACGTCGGCCTCTACGCGGGCAACGGCCAGGTGCTGCACGCCCCGCGCACCGGCACCGTCGTCCGCTACGAGTCGATCGGCAACATGCCGTTCCAGTTCGGCGTCCGTATCTGAGCCCGCCCCGGTCGTCCGGCTCCCGCGGGATCCGGACGACACACCGCCCGAACGGGCGAATCCGGTGAGCCTTCGCTGACCCCGCGCCCCGCCCATGACCTGCGTCAGAGGCGGGGCGTCACCGTGTGTGCGCACGGCGGTCTTTGGCCGACCCCCGGTCGCGGGGCTACTGTCTGCCGCGTTCCTCGTCCGCCAGCGGAAGGAGTGCGGCTTCTCGTGGGTTCCCATCGCCGCCTTGCACCGTCGTCCGGGTTCAACCGGGGGGCCGGCACCGCCCTGTGCGTGCTGTCGGCCGCCGCGGCGGGACTCTCCGCCGTCCCGGCCGACGCCGCCCCGCACACCGACACCCGCGCCGAGGTGGACCGGCTCTACACCGCGGCCGAGAAGGCGACCGAGGCCTACAACAAGGCCGGGGAGCGCGCCGGTGTGCTGCGCCGCGAGCTCTCCGCCACCCAGGACCGCATCGCCCGCCAGCAGGAGCGCATCAACTCCCTGCGGGACAAGCTCGGTTCGCTGGCCGGGGCGCAGTACCGCTCCGGCGGCATGGACCCCTCGCTCGCGCTGCTGTTCTCCGACGACCCGGCCGAGTACCTCGACAAGGCCGCCGCCCTGGACCGGATCAACGCCCGCGAGGCCGGCCGGCTGCGGGAACTCGGATCGGCCCTGCGCGAGCTGGACCAGGAGCGCGCCGAGGCCGACGGGAGCCTCGCCGAACTGGACCGCAGCCGCCGGGCGGTGGCCACCCACAAGCGGACCGTCGAGCGCAAGCTCGCCACCGCCCGCCGCCTCCTCGACTCGCTGCCGCACGCCGAACGCGCCGCGTGGGACCGCGCCTCCCGGGGCACCCGCGAGGAACTCCCCGACCCCGGCGCCGCCGCCCCCTCGGGCCGCGCGGCCGCCGCCGTCGCCGCCGCCCGCTCCGCCCTCGGCAGGCCCTACGTGTGGGGCGCCAACGGGCCCTCCGGGTTCGACTGTTCGGGCCTGATGCAGTGGTCGTACGCGCGGGCCGGGGTCGCCCTGCCGCGCACCTCGCAGCAGCAGCGGTTCGCCGGGCACCACGTCCCGCTCTCCCAAGCCCGCCCCGGCGACCTGGTCACCTACCGGTCCGACGCCAGCCACGTCGCGATGTACGTGGGCGGCGGCCAGGTCATCCACGCCCCCTACCCGGGCGCCCCGGTCCGCTACGACCGGGTCGGCATGATGCCGATCTCCTCGGTCACGCGGGTCTGACCTCCCCGCGCCGCTGCCCGTACGATCAGGACGTGGCTGGTCGCGGGCGCGCATCGAGGACGGCGGCGGTGCTCCTCGCGCTGCTGCTGGTCGGTCTGGTGTCGTGCGGCGGGCGGCACACCGGGAACGCCGACACCGCCCGGCTCCAGCGGGTCCTGGACCGGCGGGCCGCCGCCGTCCTGGCCGGGGACCGGGCCGCCTTCCTCGCCACCGGCACCCTCGGCTGGTTCGAGAACCTCCGCGCGGTCCCGCTGGCCGCCTGGTCGTACCGGGTCACCTCGCTGCGCGGCACCGGCGACGACGCCACCGCCGACGCCGAGCTGAGCTACCGGGTGCGCGGCTGGGACCGCGCCCCGGTCACCGTGCACCGCGCCCTGGCCCTGTCCCGGAAGGCCGACGGGCAGTGGTCCGTGGACGCCGAGCGGCCCGCCGCGAAGGCACCGCAGCTGCTCTGGGACCAGGGGCGGGTGACCGCCGTGCGCGGGGCGCACGCCCTGGTCCTGGGGGTCGGGCAGTCGCAGGCGGCCCTGCGCTCCTACGCGGACCTCGCCGACCGGGCCGTACCGGCCGTCTCCGGGGCCTGGGGGAGCGACTGGGCGGCCCGCGTCATGGTGCTGGTCCCGCGGTCGCTGGAGGGCATGGCGGGGCTCCTGGGCACGCCTCCGTCCTCGTACCGGGGCATCGCCGCCGTCACCACCGGCGAGGTGGGCGGCGCGGCGAAGGCACCGGCCGACCGGGTCATCGTCAATCCGGACGCCTACGCGGTCCTCGGCGACCTCGGCAGACAGGTCGTCCTCACCCACGAGACGACCCATGTCGCCAGCCGCGCCCACACCAGCGCGGCCACCCCGCTCTGGCTCTCCGAGGGGTACGCGGACTGGGTCGGCTACCGGGGCACCGGACGCACCCCGCGGCAGGCCGCGCCCGAGCTGGAGCGCGCGGTGGCCGCGGGACGGACGCCGAAGGCGCTGCCGACCGACGACGACTTCGGGTTCGGCAGCGACGCGACGGCGCTGGCGCGCGCCTACGAGGGCGGCTGGCTGGCCTGCCGGATGATCGCCGACGAGTGGGGCGAGGAGCGGCTCGGCCGGTTCTACCGGGCGGTGGGCGACCACCAGGGCCGGTCGGGGTCGGTGGCCGAGGCGCTGCGGCAGGTGCTCGGCACCACCCCGGAGCGGTTCACCGCGCGCTGGCGCGACTACCTGGACGAGCGGCTCGGCTGACCGCTCAGGACGGCACCGACGACTCCCGGGTGCGGGACGCCTGGCCGGGCAGCCGGGCCGGGGTGTCGCGGGGCGCCGTCTCCTTCCACAGGACGCGGGCCGCGACGAGGGTGGCGACCACCAGCAGGCCGTTGCGGGCCACCAGCAGGCAGACGCCGAGGGTGTCGCTCTGCACGACGTGCGAGAACCAGATCGGGAACTCCAGCAGGGTCAGCCCGGAGGCCGCGAGGACCAGCACCGCGGGCAGCCCCATCCGGCTGCCCCGCAGGCAGACGCAGACCGCCGCGAGACCGATCAGCCACACCATGTACTGGGGGCTGATCACCCGGCTGGTCACGGTGAACATCAGCACCGCGACGAAGGCCGCGTCCGCCGCCGTGCGGGTGCCGAACCGGGTCGCCGCCAGCCGCCACAGCAGCAGCCAGCCGAACGCCATCCCGGTCAGGAACAGGGCTGCCGTGCTCACCAGGCCCACGTACGGCCCGACGAACTCCACCGAGCCGTAGTTGAGCAGCACCTGCCCGTCCCAGCCGTGGTGGCGGGCGACGTGGAAGACCAGCGAGCCCAGCGACTCGACCTCGGTGCCCCGGTCGCGCTGGAAGGTGAGGAACGCGAACGCGCCCGGCATCGACACCGCGAACAGCGCGGCGAGCCCGCTGACGCTCACCAGCGCGGCCAGCCACACCGACCAGCGGCGCACCCCGACCAGCAGCAGCGCGGGCCACACCTTGAGCATCGCGCCGAGACCGATCAGCGCGCCCATCACCCGCGGGTGCCTGGCCCCGGCGAGCAGCGCGGCGACCGCGACCGCGGTGACCATCACGTCGTAGCGGGCGTAGACGGTCGGGCCCAGCAGGGGTACGCCCACCACCCAGACCCAGGCGCCGCGCATGGACCGGCCGGGCCGCCGTCCCGCACGGCCGAGCAGCGCGAAGGCGGCCAGGTCGGCGAGGAAGGCCAGGCAGAAGAACGCGTGCGCGTAGTCCAGGAACGGCAGCAGGCCGGGGGAGAGGATCGCCAGGGCGGCGGCCGGCGGGTACTGCCAGGTCACGTCGTCCAGCGGGAAGGAGCCGGTGCGCAGCACCTCGAACCAGCCCTGGTAGATGACGGACACGTCGCTGGTGACGTCCGGGCCGGGGAAGACCCACACCTTGAAGACGAACAGCAGCAGCAGGAGGCGGGTCGCCCCCCAGGTCACCAGCAGCCACACCGGTGGCCGCGCCGTCGTCTTCACGTCATCCCCTGCCGTCCGCGTCCCGCTTTGAGGGGAACATGATGTCCCGCCCGACGGCGAGCGTGCCACACGACGTGCCAGGCCCGGCCGCCAGGCCACCGTTGGGTAGGGTCGGCGGCGATGCACAAGACCCTGATCGTCACGAACGACTTCCCGCCCCGCCCCGGTGGCATCCAGGCGTTCCTGCACAACATGGCGCTGCGCCTCGACCCGGAGCGGGTCGTGGTCTACGCCTCCACCTGGAAGCGGACCCGGGAGGGCGTCGAGGCCACCGCGGCCTTCGACGCCGAGCAGCCCTTCACCGTCGTCCGGGACCGTACGACGATGCTGCTGCCGACGCCCGCCGCGACCCGGCGTGCGGTCGGGCTGCTGCGGGAACACGGCTGCACGTCGGTCTGGTTCGGGGCGGCGGCGCCGCTCGGGCTGATGGCGCCCGCGCTGCGCGAGGCGGGCGCCCGGCGTCTGGTGGCGACCACCCACGGCCACGAGGCGGGCTGGGCCCAGCTCCCCGGTGCGCGGCAACTGCTGCGCAAAATCGGGGAGTCGACGGACACGATCACCTACCTCGGGGAGTACACCCGGTCGCGGATCGCCGCCGCGCTGACCCCCGAGGCGGCCGCCCGGATGGTCCGACTCCCGCCGGGCGTCGACGAGAAGACCTTCCACCCGGAATCCGGCGGCGACGCCGTGCGGGCCGCGCTCGGGCTCACCGACCGGCCGGTCGTGGTGTGCGTCTCCCGGCTGGTGCCGCGCAAGGGCCAGGACACCCTGATCCGGGCGATGCCCCGCGTCCTGGCCGCGCACCCGGACGCCGTCCTGCTGATCGTCGGCGGCGGACCGTACGAGAAGGAGCTGCGGCGGCTCGCCCGGGAGAGCGGGGTCGACGGCTCGGTGCGCTTCACCGGCTCCGTCCCCTGGTCCGCGCTGCCCGCCCACTACGGCGCCGGTGACGTCTTCGCCATGCCGTGCAGGACCCGGCGCGGCGGGCTGGACGTGGAGGGCCTCGGCATCGTCTACCTGGAGGCGTCGGCGACCGGGCTGCCGGTGGTGGCCGGAGACTCCGGCGGCGCCCCGGACGCGGTCCTCGACGGCGAGACCGGCTGGGTGGTGCGCGGCGGTTCGGCCGGGGACACCGCCGAGCGCGTCACCGCCCTCCTCGGGGACGCGGAGCTGCGGCGCCGGATGGGGGAGCGGGGCCGGGCATGGGTCGAGGAGAAGTGGCGCTGGGACACGCTGGCCCAGACCTTGCGCACGCTCCTCTAGTGCCCTGACGGAGAGGTCCACCGGCGAACCTCTCCGGTCACGGCCCTAGGCGGAACCGGATAGTCCGCCGATGCTGCCTCCATGACAGCAGAACTGACGCAGCATCAGCTGACGAGACGTCACATCCTGGGCATGATCGCCCTCCAGACCGCAGCGGCCGCCGGTCTCACCCGCGTCGGCCTCCAGTCCGCGCGGGCCGCCGAGCCCGCCGCCGTCGACAACGCCCCCGCCATCGTCGTCGGCTCCGGGTACGGCGGCGCCGTCGCCGCCCTGCGCCTGGGCCAGGCCGGTGTCCGCACCGTCGTCCTCGAAATGGGGCGGCTCTGGAACACCGCGGGCCCCGACGGCAAGGTCTTCTGCGCCACCAGCGCCCCCGACCAGCGCTCCATGTGGTTCCGGAGCAGGACCGAGGCGCCGCTGGCCAGCTTCCTCTGGCTCGACCTCGTCAACAAGGACATCACCCCCTACCCGGGGGTCCTGGACCGGGTGCACTACGACAACATGTCCGTCTACGTCGGCCGCGGGGTCGGCGGCGGCTCCCTGGTCAACGGCGGCATGGCCGTCACCCCGCCCGCCGCCTACTTCGCCGAGCAGTTCCCGACCGTCGACGCCGCCGAGATGTACGGCACCTACTTCCCGCGCGCCCGCGCCATGCTCGGCGTCAACACCGTGGACCCGGCCTGGTTCGAGTCGACCGACTGGTACCGGTTCACCCGCACCTCGCGGAAGGCGGCCACCGCCGCCGGGCTGAAGACCACCTTCGTACCCAACGTCTACGACTTCGGGTACATGCAGCGCGAGGCCGCGGGCACCGCCACCAGGTCCGCGCTCGCCGCCGAGGTCATCTACGGCAACAACCAGGGCAAGCGCAGCCTCGACAAGACCTACCTGGCCGCCGCCCTCGGCACCGGCAACGTCACCCTGCACACCCTGGAGAAGGTGCGCGCGGTCACCCGGGCCGCCGACGGCTCGTACCTGCTCACCGCCGACCGGATCGACCTCACGGGCGCCGTCGTCGAGACCAAGCAGTACAGCTGCGCCTCCCTCTTCCTCGGCGGCGGCAGCCTCGGCACCACCGAACTCCTCGTCAGGGCACGGGACACCGGCACGCTTCCCGACCTCGACGCGAGCGTCGGCGCGGGCTGGGGCACCAACGGCAACACCATGCTGGCCCGCGCCAACCACGTCTGGGACACCGTCGGCGCCGACCAGTCGACCATGCCGGTCATGGGCATCGACGACTGGGCCAACGCCGACAACCCGGTCTTCGCGGAGATCGCCCCGCTGCCCATCGGCTTCGAGACCTGGGTCAGCCTCTACCTGGCGATCACCAAGAACCCCGAACGCGCCCGCTTCACCTGGGACTCCGCCTCGAAGACCGTCAAGCTCGGCTGGAGCGCCGCGCAGAGCGCCGTCTCCGTCGCCATGGCCAAGAAGCTCTTCGACCGGATCAACGCCGCCAACGCCACCATCTACCGCTACGACCTGTTCGGCTCCCCGAGCAAGGTCTTCGCCGACGACTTCTGCTACCACCCGCTCGGCGGCTGCGTGCTCGGCAGGGCCACCGACGGCTACGGCCGGGTGAAGGGGTACAAGCGGCTCTACGTCACCGACGGCTCGCTGGTGCCCGGCTCGATCGGGGTGAACCCGTTCGTCACGATCACCGCGCTCGCGGAACGCACGATGGCACGCGTCCTCGCCGAGGACCTCGCGCCATGAGCGGACCGGGCGGTCACTTGGCGTAGATCGCCTCGATCTCGGCCGCGTAGTCCTTCGCCACCACATTGCGCTTGAGCTTCAGGGACGGCGTCAGGTGGCCCGACTCCTCCGTGAACGGAGAGGACAGAATGCGGAACTTCCGCACCGATTCCGCCTTCGACACCGCGGCGTTGCCGTCGTCGACCGCCGCCTGGATCTCCGCGAGCAGGTCCGGGTCGTCACGCAGCGACGCCGCGGTGGCATCCGCGGGCTTGCCGTGCTCGGCAGCCCACCGGCCCAGGAACTCGTCGTCCACGGTGACCAGCGCGCCCACGAACGGGCGCCCGTCGCCGACCACCATGCACTCCGCGACCAGCGCGTGCGCCCTGATCCGGTCCTCGATCACGGCGGGCGCGACGTTCTTGCCGCCCGCGGTGACGATGATCTCCTTCTTGCGGCCGGTGATCCGCAGGTACCCGTCCTCGTCCAGGGTGCCGATGTCGCCGGTGTGGAACCAGCCGTCGGTCAGCGCCTCCGCCGTCGCGCCCGGGTTGTTCCAGTACTCCTTGAAGAGATGCTCGCCGTGCAGCAGCACCTCGCCGTCGTCGGCGATCCGCACCACCGAACCCGGCAGCGGCTGCCCGACCGTACCGATCTTCGTGCGGTCCCACGGGTTGAACGCCGTCGCCGCGCACGACTCCGTCAGGCCGTACCCCTCCAGGACCGTGAAGCCGATCCCGCGGAAGAAGTGGCCCAGCCGCTCGCCCAGCGGGGCGCCCCCGGAGATCGCGTACTCGCCGCGCCCGCCCAGCACCGCGCGCAGCTTGCCGTAGACGAGCTTGTCGAACACCGCGTGCCGGATCCGCAGACCGAGCGAGGGGCCCGACGGGGTGTCCTGCGCCTTGCTATACGCGATCGCCGTGTCGGCGGCCCGGTCGAAGATCCTGCCCTTGCCGTCCGCCTGCGCCTTGGCCCGCGCCGCGTTGTAGACCTTCTCGAAGACCCGCGGGACGCCCAGGATCAGCGTCGGCCTGAACGACGCCAGCTCGTCCGTGAGGTGCTTGATGTCCGGGACGCAGCCCAGCTTGATCGGCGCCATCATCGGCGCGATCTGCACCAGCCGCCCGAAGACGTGCGCCAGCGGCAGGAACAGCAGCACCGAGCACTCGCCGGTGCGGAACAGCGGCCGCAGCCGCTCCACGATGTTGCCGCACTCCGCGAAGAAGCTGCGGTGGGTCAGCACACAGCCCTTGGGGCGCCCGGTGGTGCCCGAGGTGTAGACGATGGTCGCCGGGTCGTCGGCCCTGGCGAGCGAGCCGCGCTCCTCGACCGTGGCGTCCGAGACGTCCTGGCCGAGGCCGCCCAGCTCCTCGATCCCGCCGCCCTCGATCTGCCACAGGTGCTTGAGCGCGGGCAGCCGGTCGCGCACCGACTCGACGGTGGCCGTGTGGGCGTCCAGCTCCACCACGCACGCCGTCGCGCCCGAGTCGGACAGGATCCAGGCCACCTGCTCGGGCGAACTGGTCTCGTACACCGGCACGGTGACCGCGCCCGCGCTCCAGATCGCGAAGTCCAGCAGCGTCCACTCGTAGCGGGTGCGGGACATCAGGCCGACGCGGTCGCCCGGCTGCACCCCGGCGGCGACCAGGCCCTTGGCGGCGGTGACCACCTCGGCCAGGAACTCCGTCGCGGTCACGTCCCGCCACTCCCCGCCGACCTTGCGCGCGATCACGGCGACGTCGGGGTGCTGCGCGGCGTTTCTGCGGACGATGTCGGTCAGGTTGCCGTCCGCCGGGACCTCGTACAGAGCCGGAAGGCTGAACTCGCGCAAGACTGCTGCTCCTCATAGGGCGCCGGCGCCACGACGTCGTGGGCGACGGTGCGGTCCAAGGCTCGGGCAGGTGCTCGGGGCTTCCGCTGCGGAAAGGCCGAGCACGACTGGACCGCCCGGACGTTACCCGCCGGTATGGCTCCTCCGACAGGGGGTCCCGGCGTGATGTTCGCCGCGTCACACGGATTGGTGTTGCTGCCCGTACGGTAGTCCACCCGCTAACTGACTGGCCAGTAACAGCAGGCCCGGTCGGCACTGTTCACGCCCGCCGCACACGCCTACCCTTGATCGTCATGGCACCCACACCCTCCGGTCGCGGCAGCACGCGCGTTCATGTGGTCAGTGACGTGCACGGCAACGCCCGTGACCTGGCCCGTGCGGGCGACGGCGCAGACGCCCTGATCTGCCTCGGCGACCTCGTCCTCTTCCTCGACTACGCGGACCACTCGCGCGGCATCTTCCCCGACCTCTTCGGCGAGGAGAACGCCGACCGCCTGGTCGAGCTGCGCACCGCCCGCCGCTTCGAGGAGGCCCGCGCCTTCGGCGCCCGCCTCTGGGCCACCGTGGGCACCGACCGGGCGGCCGCCATCGAGAGCGCGGTGCGCAGGCAGTACGCCGAGCTGTTCGCCGCCTTCCCGACCCCGACGTACGCCACCTACGGCAACGTCGACATGCCGCCCCTGTGGGCGCAGTACGCGGGCCCCGGCACCACCGTCCTGGACGGCGAGCGGATCGAGATCGGCGGCCGCACCTTCGGGTTCGTCGGCGGCGGCCTGCGCACCCCCATGCGCACCCCGTACGAGATCGGCGACGAGGAGTACGCGGCGAAGATCGAGGCCGTCGGCGAGGTCGACGTGCTCTGCACGCACATCCCGCCCGAGGTCCCCGAACTGGTCTACGACACCGTCGCCCGCCGCTTCGAACGCGGGAGCCGCGCCCTGCTCGACGCCATCCGCCGCACCCGCCCCCGCTACGCCCTCTTCGGCCACGTCCACCAGCCGCTGGTCCGCCGGATGCGGATCGGTGCCACCGAGTGCGTCAACGTCGGCCACTTCGCGGGCACCGGGCGCCCCTGGGCCCTCGAATGGTGAGGTGACGCAGGTGGGGGGTGACGGCGGGCAGGCCCGTGCGCGGTAGCCTTCACGCTGCACACTCGTGCGCACGACGACCTGTCTACCGGCACGTATCCGAGGAGCCACGGCGATGGCGGAACACACCAGTTCGAGCATCACGATCGAGGCGGCGCCGGCCGACGTCATGGCGGTGATCGCCGACTTCGCCCGCTACCCGGACTGGACCGGCGAGGTCAAGGAGGCCGAGGTCCTCAAGACCGACGACCAGGGCCGCGCCGAGCACGTCCGCCTCGTCATGGACGCCGGCGCGATCAAGGACGACCAGACCCTCGGCTACACCTGGACCGGCGACCACGAGGTCTCCTGGACCCTCGTCAAGTCCCAGATGCTCCGCTCGCTCGACGGCTCCTACCTGCTGAAGCCGGTCGGCGCCGACGCCACCGAGGTCACCTATCGCCTCACCGTCGACGTCAAGATCCCCATGCTCGGCATGATCAAGCGCAAGGCCGAGAAGGTCATCATCGACCGCGCCCTGGCCGGGCTGAAGAAGCGGGTCGAGTCCGGGGAGAAGTAGCACCGCCGGGGGACCTTCCCCGCCGCCAGGTAGCGTTCACCCCTATGCGCACGATCCTGATCACGGGCCCCGGCGGCGCCGGACGCACGACCGTGGCCGCGGCCACCGCCGTCGCCGCCGCCCGCGCCGGCACCCGCACCCTGCTGCTCGGCGCCGACCGCGCCGACACCCTGGGCGCGGTCCTCGGCACCCCGACCGGCCCCGCCCCGGTGACCGTCGTCCCGCACCTCACGGCCTGGCGCCCCGACGCCACCGCCGGGTTCCGCGGCGACCTCACCGCCTTCCAGGACCGCGCCGCGACCGTCCTCGACCTGCTGGGCGCCGCCCGCCTGGACGCCGAGGAGGTCACCCCGCTGCCCGGCGCCGAGGAGCTGACCCTGCTGCGCGCCCTGCGCGACGCCGCCCTCAGCGACGCCCACGACCTCCTCGTCGTCGACCTGCCGCCCACCGAGCAGGCCCTCGCGCTGCTCGCCCTGCCCGGGGAGCTGCGCCGCTACCTGCGCCGCCTGCTGCCCTCCGAACGGCAGGCCGCCCGCGCCCTGCGCCCGGTCCTCGGCCGCCTGGCGGGCGTGCCCATGCCCGCGGAGTGGCTCTACGAGACCGCGGCCCGCTGGGAGGTGGAGCTGGGTGCCGTCGAGGCCGTCCTCGCCGACCCCGGCACCGTCGTCCGGCTGGTCGCCGAGCCCGGCCCCGCGGGCGCCGACGCCGTCCGCACCGCCGTCCTCGCGCTCGCCGTGCGCGGACTGCGTCCCGACCTGCTGGTCGCGGGCCGGGTGCTGCCCGAGTCCGCGGCCGAGGGCTGGCTCGCCGGTCCCGTCGCCCAGCAGCGCAAGGTGCTGGAGGAGTGGCGCGAGAGCCACGACGTCCGCCAGGTCCTCCACCTCGGCCACGACCCCCGCGGACCCGAGGACCTCGACGCCCTGGACGTCCCCGGCCCCGACGGCACCGCCTCCACCGTCGAGTGGCCGGTCACCGACGCCCTCGCCGACGAGGGCGTGCTCGTCTGGCACATCCCGCTGCCCGGCGCGACCCGCGACCAGCTCGACCTGATCCGGCGCGGCGACGAACTCGTCGTCACCGTCGGCCCGTTCCGCCGGATCGTCGCCCTGCCGTCCGCCCTGCGCCGCTGCACCGTCGCCGGGGCCTCGCTGCGCGAGGCCGTGCTGCGCATCCGGTTCGCGCCCGACCCCGCGCTGTGGCCCGACGGCCGGTGAACCTCCGGCGGCCGTTCGGGTAACGTCGGAGGGACGAACCGTAGTCAGGAGTCCGTCATGAGCGAACAGCTCCCCCGGTCGGATGACGGCGAGCCGCAGGCCGCCGAGGAGGCGCGGGCCACCGACGCCGACGCCTGGTCGACCGCGTGCGCCGAGGACCTCGCCGAGGAGAAGGCCCGCCGCCGCGAACGGCACGGAACCCCGCCCGGCTCGGCCGCCGAGGAACTGCGCAGGCTGCTCGACACGGTCGCGGACCGGCTGTCGGCGTCGGGGTCGCCGCTGCTCGGCGCCGTCGGCGGACCGGCCGCCCAGCAGGCGGTGCGCCAGGTCGTGCAGCAGGCCAGGGCCGCCGTCGAACCGGTCATCGAACGCAACCCGGACGTCTTCGACCACCTGGCCGCCGCGGGCGGAGAACTGCTCGCCGCCTACCGCTCCGCGGTCGGGACCCAGGAGCAGCGCTGGACCACCCGCGCCGCCGACCAGGACCCCGGCGGACGGCCCGCGAAGGGCCGCGACGACGGCGACGCCGGACCGTCCCCCGGCGAACGCATCGACGTGGACTGAGTGCCCCCTCGGGTACGGTTGGCCGTAGCGGGGCTCGACCGAAACTGAGGGATTCATGGGACTCACCATCGGCGTCGACATCGGCGGCACGAAGATCGCGGCCGGCGTGGTCGATGAGGAAGGCAACATCCTCTCGACGCACAAGGTGCCGACTCCGGGCACGCCCGACGCCATCGTGGACGCGATCGCCGCCGCCGTGGAGGGCGCGCGTGCCGGACACGAGATCGTCGGCGTGGGCATCGGTGCCGCCGGATACGTCAACCGCCAGCGTTCCACCGTCTACTTCGCGCCGAACATCGACTGGCGCCAGGAGCCGCTGAAGGAGAAGGTCGAGACCCGCGTCGGCCTCCCGGTCGTCGTGGAGAACGACGCCAACGCGGCCGCCTGGGGCGAGTACCGGTTCGGCGCCGGCAAGGGCCACCGCAACGTCATCTGCATCACGCTCGGCACCGGCCTGGGCGGCGGCATCATCATCGGCAACAAGCTGCGCCGCGGCCACTTCGGTGTCGCCGCCGAGTTCGGCCACATCCGCATGGTGCCCGACGGCCTGCTCTGCGGCTGCGGCTCCCAGGGCTGCTGGGAGCAGTACGCCTCCGGGCGCGCCCTGGTCCGCTACGCCAAGCAGCGCGCCAACGCCACCCCGGAGAACGCCGAGATCCTGCTCGGCCTGGGCGACGGCTCCCCGGACGGCATCGAGGGCAAGCACATCTCCATGGCCGCCCGGCAGGGCGACCCGGTCGCCGTCGACTCCTACCGTGAGCTGGCCCGCTGGGCCGGGGCCGGGCTCGCCGACCTCGCCTCGCTCTTCGACCCGTCCGCGTTCATCGTCGGCGGCGGCCTCTCGGACGAGGGCGAGCTGGTCCTCGACCCGATCCGCAAGTCGTACAAGCGCTGGCTGGTCGGCGGGAACTGGCGCCCGGTCGCCGACGTGATCGCCGCCAAGCTCGGCAACGAGGCCGGCCTGGTCGGCGCGGCGGACCTGGCCCGGGAGCCCGACCCCATCATGTGACCCCGTCCGCGGGGAGGACGCACCCACCCACGGGGCGCGAGGACCGTGCCGCGAGCCGTCGCACCAGGCTCGCGCGCTCGGGGCTCGCGCCCCGGCGCGTGAGGCGTACATTGATCACCATGCCGCTGCTCCCTCCCTCCCGCACGGAGCCCGACGGCTCCGCGGTCATCAGGGTCCTGAGCTACAACATCCGCTCGATGCGCGACGACACCGCGGCCCTGGCCCGGGTCATCGGCGCCTGCGCCCCCGACCTCGTCCTCCTCCAGGAGGCGCCCCGCTTCTTCCGCTGGCGCAAGAAGCTCGCCCGGCTCGCCGCGGCCTCCGGCCAGGTGATCCTGACCGGCGGCGGCACGGCCGCGGGCCCCGCGATCCTGTGCGGTCTGCGGGCCACCGTCGAACGGACCGAGGATGTGCTGCTGCCCCTCACCCCCGGGCTGCACCGGCGCGGCTTCGCCACCGCCGTGGTCCGCTTCGGCGACGCCAGGCTCGGCGTGCTCAGCTGCCATCTGTCGCTGAGCGGGCGGGAGCGCCTGGCCCAGGGCGGGCTGCTCCTCGACCGGCTCGCGGCGCTCGGCACGGAGCACGCCGTCGTCGGCGGCGACCTCAACGAACGGCCCACCGGACGCACCTTCCGGCGCCTGGCCGGGGGGCTCCAGGACGGCTGGGCCACCGCGCCCTGGGGCGGCGAGCACACCTCGACCCCGGCCGACCCGCACCAGCGCATCGACGCGGTGTTCGCCACCCGGGGTGTCGAGGTGCTGGGCTGCGGGGTCCCGCTGGACCAGCCCGGGGTGACCGGGACGGACCTGAGGGCGGCCACGGACCACCTTCCGGTCCTGGCCGCGCTCAGAATCCCCGCGCGCCCGGGGACGGCGCCCGGAGCGGCCTAGCGGGCCCACCTCCGGGCCGCCGCCGGTGCGCGCGCCCCCGGGTGTCGCCGGAGCGCCCGCCCCGGATGCCGCCGGAGAGCCCGCCCCGGGTGTTTCAGACGACCGCGCCCCGTCTCGGGTGTCTCAGACGACCGCGCCCCGGCCCGGGTCGATGTCGTCCTCGTCGTCCGGTCTCATGCGGACGACGAGGGTGGCGAAGCCGCCCAGGAAGCCGCCGATGCAGAGGGTGGCCAGCCACCAGGTCATGTCCCAGCCGAACAGCACCGCCAGCAGGAGCAGCACAGGACCGCCGATGACACCCAGCCACGCGAAGGTGGAGGTGGGGTCGGCGGCGGGCAGCGGCGGCGGCTCCGGCGGCACGAAGTGCCCCTCGTCGTCCTCGTCGCCCTCGCCCCCGGAGGGTTCCCGCGGGGAGTAGTCGCGGGGTCCGACGCCCGGGGCGAAGGAGACGGAGCCGCCCAGCGGGGTGGCGCCTCCCGCCCGCTCCGGCCGCTCGGGCTCGTCCGCCTCCTGCTCGGCGGGAGAGGCAGACCCGGCGGGGCCCGCGGAACCGGCCGGACCGGCCGATCGGGTGGGTCCGGTCGCGTCGCCCGGACCTGCCGGGTCGGTCGCCGCCGGGGGCTCCCCCTGGGCGGTGGGCCCGGTGGACCCGGCGGGCCCGGGGGTGTCGGCGGGGGCGTTGGTCTCCGATTCCAGCAGGGCCAGATCCTCGACCGACTTGAACGGCTTGGCGCCCGGCGGATCGCTCGGCTCCTCGCCGTACCCCGCGACGATCGCCGCCCACGCCGCGTCCTCGTCGAACGGCACGCCCCGCTCCTCCGGTTCGCGGCCCTCGCGCTCGGAGTCGTGTTCAGCCACCTGTGGCCGTCCCTTCCTTGCCGACACTGGGTGCGAGCCGGCCGATGAACGCGAGGCTCTCCTGCACGATCCGGTCCGCGTCGTGGTCCAACGTCGCGACGTGGTAGCTCTGTTCCAGCAGCACCTCGCGGACGTCGCGCGAGGAGACCCGGCTGAGGACGCGCGCCGAGTCGGCCGGTGGCACCACATGGTCCTGCGGGCTGCGCAGCAGCAGCAACGGCTGCGTGACCTGCGGGAGTTCGCGGTCGACCACCCGGAAGAGGGCGCGCAGCGAGTGCGCCGCGTGCAGCGGCACCCGGTCGTACCCCAGCTCCTCGGCGCCCGGCTTGGCGATGTCGCTGGCGATGCCCTTGGTGGAGGGCAGCAGATGGCGCAGCACCGGCAGCGCGTACGCGGCCGGGCCGTGCATGTGGTTGGCCGGGTTGACGACGACGACACCGCTCACCGCGTCCCCGTGCCGGGCGGCGAGCCGCAGGGCGAGGGTGCCGCCCATCGAGAGACCGGCCACGAAGACCTGGTCGCAGCGGTCGCGGAGGGCACGTAGCTCGCGGTCCAGCTCGGCGTACCAGTCCTGCCAGCCGGTGAGCTGGAGGTCCTCCCAGCGGGTGCCGTGGCCGGGCAGCAGGGGCAGCGAGACCGTGAGGTCGCGCTCGGCGAGCCGCTCGGCCCAGGGGCGCAGCGACTGGGGGGACCCGGTGAAGCCGTGGCAGAGGAGGACGCCGACCCTGCCGCCCTCGTGGCGGTACGGCTCGGCTCCAGGAAGGACCGGCACCATCGGTCTCCTGTTCGTGTGGAAGGGGCGGGACATATGCGGACGACGGTCGTCGGACGACGTTCGGCACAAGGACGCGAACGAGGGGCACACGGTCTGCGAAGCGTTGTTTGCAGGACCTTCACGGTACGCGACCGCACTGACACCGACCAGGGTCGTCGGCTTCCCGGGCGGTGCTCCGGGTTAAGGTCGGACCGACGGACACAGGAGGCACACGGGTGATGTACGGCGCGATGAAGGTCGCTATCGGGGGACCGCTGAAGGTCACCTTCAGGCCCTGGGTGGAGGGGATGGAGAACATCCCCGCCGAGGGCGCGGCGATCCTGGCGAGCAATCACCTCTCGTTCTCGGACTCCTTCTTCCTCCCCGCGGTGCTCGACCGCAAGGTCACCTTCATCGCGAAGGCCGAGTACTTCACGACGCCCGGGGTCAAGGGACGGCTGACCGCCGCGTTCTTCAAGGGCGTCGGCCAGCTCCCGGTGGACCGCTCCGGTGCGCGCGGCGCGGGCGAGGCGGCCGTCAGGAGCGGCATCGAGGTCCTGGAGCGCGGCGAGCTGTTCGGCATCTACCCGGAGGGCACCCGCTCGCCCGACGGCAGGCTCTACCGGGGCAAGCCCGGCGGTCTCGCCCGGGTGGCGCTGGCCTCCGGCGCCCCGGTGATCCCGGTCGCGATGATCGACACCGAGAAGATCCAGCCGCCCGGCCAGGTCATGCCGAAGCTGATGCGGCCCGGCATCCGGATCGGCGAGCCCCTGGACTTCAGCCGCTACCAGGGCATGGAGCACGACCGCTTCGTGCTGCGCGCGGTGACCGACGAGGTCATGTACGAGATCATGAAGCTCTCCGGCCAGGAGTACGTCGACATCTACGCGACGGCGGCCAAGCGGAAGATCGCGGACGCGGCGAAGGCGGAGAAGGCGGCGCGATCGGCCGCCGCCCAGGCGCAGAAGAACGGGACGCCGGGCGGCTAGGGCCGTGCCGGGCATCGCGAGCCGGTGAACCTTTCCGGCCAGGGCACTAGGGTCGGTCCGGTGGTGCCCGTCGTGGCCGGAGGGCGGCCGGGCGGGGTCCGGGGGGTGGGGGAGATGGTCGGGCGCGAGCGTGTCGTGCGGATGTCGGTCGAGCAGCCGCTGTGGCGTGCGCTGACCGGCTACCGGGTGCTCACCCTGCTCTACGCGGTGGGCCTGTTCGTCTCCGGCTGGGCGCACTTCCGCCGCCCCGGGGTCGCCGTCGCCTACTACGTCGTCCTGACGGTGTGGACGCTGGCCACCCTGCCCCGGGTGGCGAACGCGGCCGCCTGCACGAAGCGGTTCCTCGCCGTCGACCTGACCGTCGCGCTCACCGGCATCCTGCTCACCCCGGTCGCCGACTCGCCCGCGCGGGTCCTCGACGGCGGGCCCACCCTGCCGTCGATATGGACGGCCGGGTCCGTGCTGGCCTTCGCCATCAAGGGCGGCTGGCGCTGGGCGGCCGTCGCCTCCACGCTGGTCGCGGGCGCCAACCTGGCCGAGCGGGGCGCCCCCGCCCGCGACACCGTCCACAACGTGGTCCTGGTGTGGGTGGCGTCCATCGCGATCGGGTACGTCGTCGAGGTCGCCCGCGCCTCCGAGCGGACGCTGGCCCGCGCCCTGGAGATCGAGGCCGCGACCCGGGAGCGGGAACGGCTCGCGCGGGACATCCACGACGGGGTGCTCCAGGTGCTGGCGATGGTGCAGCGGCGCGGCGCGGTCCTCGGCGGCGAGGCGGCCGAGCTGGGCCGCCTCGCGGGCGAGCAGGAGGTGGCGCTGCGCACGCTGGTCTCGGCCGGTCCGGCCCCGGTGGCCCCCGCTGCGGGCGGTGACGGTGGCGCCGTTCACGCCGCCGGTGAGGGGGACGGGCCCGGCGGTCCCCTCGACCTGCGGCTGCTGCTCGCGCCGTACGCGTCGGCCCGGGTCAGCCTCGCCGGGCCCGGGGCCGCCGTGCTGCTCCCGGCGCCCGAGGCGCGTCAGCTCGCGGCGGCGGTCGGCGCGGCCCTGGACAACGTGGACCGGCACGCGGGCGACGGCGCGCGGGCCTGGATCCTCGTCGAGGACGAGCCGGACGAGGTCGTGGTGACCGTCCGGGACGACGGGCCCGGCATCCCGGAGGGGCGCCTCGCGCAGGCCGAGGGGGAGGGGCGGCTCGGGGTCGCCCAGTCGATCAGGGGACGGCTGCGGGACCTCGGCGGCCGTGCCGAACTGCTCTCCGTGCCGGGTCAGGGCACCGAGGTCGAGCTGACCGTACCGAAGCAGGCGAAGGACCCACGGGGGAAGGCGGAACGACGATGAACGAGCGTGCTCCGATCCGGGTGATGGTGGTAGACGACCACCCCATGTGGCGCGACGCGGTCGCCCGGGACCTCGCCGAGTCGGGGTGCGAGGTGGTCGCCACCGCGGGCGACGGCGAACAGGCGGTGCGCCGGGCCAAGGCCGTCTCGCCCGACGTCCTGGTCCTCGACCTCAACCTGCCGGTCCTGCCCGGGGTGCGGGTGTGCCAGGAACTCGTCGCCCACCAGCCGGCGCCGCGGGTCCTGGTGCTCTCGGCGAGCGGCGAGCACGCGGACGTCCTGGAGGCCGTGAAGTCGGGGGCGACCGGCTATCTGCTGAAGTCGGCCTCCACGGAGGAGCTGATCGACGCGGTCCGCCGCACCGCCGCCGGGGACCCGGTGTTCACGCCCGGCCTCGCCGGTCTCGTGCTCGGCGAGTACCGCAGGCTGGCGTCCGAACCGGCGCCGGGACCGGCGGGCGGCGACGAACCGGGCGCGCCCCGGCTGACCGACCGCGAGACCGAGGTGCTGCGCCTGGTCGCCAAGGGCCTCAGCTACAAGCAGATCGCCGAACGCCTGGTGATCTCGCACCGCACGGTCCAGAACCACGTCCAGAACACCCTGGGCAAGCTCCAGCTCCACAACCGGGTCGAGCTGGTCCGCTACGCGATCGAGCGCGGTCTCGACGAGGTGTAGGGCCGGGCCGCGCCGATCCGTCCCGGGTCAAGTCTCCCTCCCCGCGCGGGAATTGCCGTCCCGCCCATCGCGGTGTGACCTGGGTCACCCTTAGCGTGGCCTCACGGCACCCCTCGGCGAAGGGACATTTCCATGCGGATCGGAGTACTGACCGGAGGCGGCGACTGCCCCGGACTCAACGCCGTCATCCGGGGCATCGTCCGCAAGGGCGTGCAGGAGTACGGGTACGAGTTCGTCGGCTACCGGGACGGCTGGCGGGGCCCCCTGGAGAACGCGACCGTACGGCTCGACATCCCCGCCGTGCGCGGCATCCTGCCCCGCGGCGGCACCATCCTCGGCTCCTCCCGCACCAACCCCCTCCAGCGCGCCGACGGCATCGACCGGATCAGGGAGAACCTGGCCGACCTGGCCGTCGACGCGCTCGTCGCGATCGGCGGCGAGGACACCCTCGGCGTCGCCGCCCGGCTCCACGACGAGTACGGCGTGCCCGTCGTCGGCGTCCCGAAGACCATCGACAACGACCTGTCCGCCACCGACTACACCTTCGGCTTCGACACCGCGGTCAACATCGCCACCGAGGCCATCGACCGGCTGCACACCACGGCCGAGTCCCATATGCGGGTCCTGGTCTGCGAGGTGATGGGCCGTCACGCGGGCTGGATAGCCCTGCACTCGGGACTGGCGGGCGGCGCCAACGTCATCCTCGTCCCGGAGCGGCGCTTCGACGTCGACCAGGTCTGCGCCTGGATCACCTCCCGGTTCCGCGCCTCCTACGCCCCGATCGTCGTCGTCGCCGAAGGGGCGGTGCCGCAGGACGGCGAGGTGGTCCTCAAGGACGAGTCCCTCGACTCCTTCGGGCACGTCCGGCTCTCCGGGGTCGGCGAGTGGCTCGCCAAGGAGATCGAGAAACGCACCGGCAAGGAGGCCCGCACCACCGTCCTCGGGCACATCCAGCGCGGCGGCACGCCCAGCGCCTTCGACCGCTGGCTGGCCACCAGGTTCGGCCTGCACGCCGTCGACTGCGTCCACGACGGCGACTTCGGCGTGATGGTCGCGCTGCGCGGCACCGACATCGTCCGCGTCCCCCTCGCCGAGGCGACGGCCCGCCTGAAGACCGTCGACCCGGCGCTGTACGAGGAGGCGTCGGTGTTCTTCGGCTGACGGGCGGGCCGCTCCCCGGGGCCGGGCTACCGCGCGGGCCGTCCCCCGGGGGCCGTGTCCGCGCCGCGCAGCCCGGCCACCAGCTCCCGCACGATCGTCGCGCCGTTCAGCGACAGCACCGACTCCGGATGGAACTGCACCCCGGCGAACCCGGGCCCGCGCACCGCGTGGACCTCGCCGTCTGCCGCCCGTGCCACCTCGATCCCGCGGGCCGCGAGGGCGGTGTGCGCGGGGTCGGCGCAACGGGCCGTGAAGCTGTTGTAGAAGCCGACGGTCTCCGCCCGCCCGAACAGGTCGATCACGGTCTGCGCCCCCTGGTGGGGCACCGCCTTGCGGACGACGGGCAGGCCCAGCTCCGCCGCGATCAGCTCGTGGCCCAGGCAGACCCCGAGCACCCCGTGCCGGTGCCCGCGCAGCACCTCGGCGGTCAGGGCGCGCAGGAAGACCATCCGGGGGTCGCCCGGGTCGCCCGGGTCGCCGGGGCCGGGGCCGAGCACCACGGGACCGGCGTGCGCCAGGACCGCCGTCCGCAGGTCGGGCTCGTCGTAGCGGCGGACGGTCACCTCCAGGCCGCCGGAGCGCAGGACGTGCGCCAGCATCGCCGTGAAGGTGTCCTCGCCGTCCACGACCAGCGCGTGCCCCCGCAGGTCGCCGCCGCGCTCCTGCATCCGCAGCCAGAACGGCGCGAGCGAGGACCTGCGGCCGTCGAGCGCGGACCGCACCCGGGGGTCGTCGGCCAGCCGGGGCCGGTCCGCCTCGGCGGCGGGGCGGGCCGGTCGCACCCCGAGCGCGGCCAGCACGCCCGCCGCCTTCGCGTGGGTCTCCGCGACCTCGCCCGCCGGGTCCGAGCCGCGCACCAGGGTCGCGCCGACCGGCACCCGCAGCGCGCCCGCCGCGTCGATGTCGGCGGTGCGGATCAGGATCGGGGAGTCCAGGTTCTGGGCGCCGCCCGCGTCCCGGCCGAGCAGCGCGAGGGCGCCCCCGTAGTAGCCGCGCGCGCCGCCGTCGGGGCCCAGCGGCTCGTACCGCTCGATGACCCGGCAGGCGTTCTGCACCGGCGAGCCCGTGACGGTCGCCGCGAACATCGTCTCCCTGAGCACCTCCCGCGCGTCCAGCGACGAGCGGCCGCGCAGCTCGTACTCGGTGTGCGCGAGGTGCGCCATCTCCTTCAGCCGCGGCCCGACGACGACCCCGCCCATGTCGCCGACGGTGCACATCATCTTCAGCTCCTCGTCGACGACCATCGACAGCTCCTCGATCTCCTTGCGGTCGGCGAGGAAGCCGAGCAGGTGCTCGGGGGTCGGGCCGTCCGCCGGATAGCGGTAGGTCCCGCTGATCGGGTTCATCACCACCGTCCCGCCGGCCATCCGCACATGGACCTCGGGGCTCGCCCCGACCAGCGTCCGCTCCCCGGTGTGCACCACGAACGTCCAGTAGGCGCCCCGTTCGCCCGCCAGCAGACGGCGGAACAGGGCGAGCGCGTCGGCCCGCCCGAAGCCGGGGACCTCACCGGTGTAGGTGCGCCTGATCACGAAGTTGGCGCCCTCGCCGCGCCCGATCTCCTCCCGCAGCACCCGGTCGACGATCGACGCGTAGGCGTCGTCGGCCACGTCGAAGCCGCCGTCCGTCACCCGTACCTCGTGCGCCGGGAGCTGGGCGAGGGCGTCCGCGAGGGGCAGCGTCCAGGTCTCCTCGGGGACCAGCGCGGTGAGCGGGGTGCCGTCGTCGCGGACGTCGAAGCCGCGCTCGCGGATCTGCCGGAAGGGCACCAGGGCGAGGCAGGTGTCGGGCAGGTCGGCCAGGCGCTCGTGGTCGGCCACCCGGCCGACGAGGACCTCGACGGTCTCGTGGTCCTGTCCGGGGGTGCGGCGGCGCAGCAGGGCGAACGGGCGGGGGTCGGCGAGGAGATCGGCCAGATCGAACCGGGGCATGGGTCGTGTCCTTGGTCACGGGGGCCCGCCGGTTCCCTGGGGACCGGCGGACCGGGTGGAGAGGAACGGCCCCGGAAACACCGAAGGCCGCCCCTCGGGCGGCCTTCGCGAAATCGTGCGTACGCGCAGTCAGTGGGCCGCCGGATGAGCGGTCCACCACCAGTTCTGGGTCGGGTGCGCGAACATGCCGGGCACTCTATCCCACGGTCCGCGCGGACACAGATGAGCGGCCCGCCGTCTCACCTGTCGGGCCGGGACGAAAACCACTCGACACGACCCTTTAATGTGGGGGCGTGACCGTGAACGCTGATTCCCACGCCGTCGCCGCGCAGGCGACCTGGCGAGACCTGCCCGCGGCGCAGCAGCCCGATTACCCCGACGCCGAGGCTCTGCGCAAGGTGATCGCCGAGCTGGAGTCGTATCCGCCGCTCGTCTTCGCCGGTGAGTGCGACCAGCTGCGCGCTCGCCTGGCGGCCGTCGCCAAGGGGGAGGCGTTCCTCCTTCAGGGCGGCGACTGCGCCGAGGCCTTCGACGCCGTCGGCGCCGAGCAGATCCGCGCCAAGCTCAAGACGCTGCTCCAGATGGGCGCCGTGCTGACGTACGCCGCCTCGGTGCCGGTGGTCAAGGTCGGGCGGATCGCCGGGCAGTACTCCAAGCCGCGCTCCAAGCCGACCGAGACCCGCGACGGCGTGACGCTGCCGACCTACCGGGGCGACTCGGTCAACGGCTTCGACTTCACCGAGGAGGCCCGCGTCCCGGACCCCGAGCGGCTGAAGCGGATGTACAACGCCTCCGCGTCGACGCTCAACCTGGTGCGCGCCTTCACCACCGGTGGCTACGCCGACCTGCGCCAGGTGCACGCCTGGAACCAGGACTTCGTGCGCTCGTCCCCCTCCGGCCAGCGCTACGAGCAGCTCGCCCGCGAGATCGACAACGCGCTGAACTTCATGCGGGCGTGCGGCACCGACCCGGAGGAGTTCAAGACCGTCGAGTTCTACGCCTCCCACGAGGCGCTGCTGCTGGACTACGAGTCGGCGCTGACCCGCGTCGACTCCCGCACCGGCTCGCTGTACGACGTCTCCGGGCACATGGTGTGGATCGGTGAGCGCACCCGTCAGATGGACGGCGCGCACATCGAGTTCGCGTCGAAGATCCGCAACCCGATCGGCATCAAGCTGGGTCCGACGACGACGGCGGAGGACGCCCTCCAGTACGTCGAGCGCCTCGACCCCGAACGGGAGCCGGGACGGCTGACGTTCATCGTGCGGATGGGCGCCGACAAGGTCCGCGACCGGCTGCCCGAGCTGGTGGAGAAGGTCACCGCGTCCGGCGCGGTGGTCGCGTGGGTGACCGACCCGATGCACGGCAACACCTTCGAGGCCGCCTCCGGTCACAAGACCCGGCGCTTCGACGACGTGCTGGACGAGGTCAAGGGCTTCTTCGAGGTCCACAAGGCCCTCGGCACCCACCCGGGCGGCATCCACGTGGAGCTGACCGGCGACGACGTCACGGAGTGTGTCGGCGGCGGCGACGAGATCTTCGTCGACGACCTGCACCAGCGCTACGAGACGGCGTGCGACCCGCGGCTCAACCGCAGCCAGTCGCTGGACCTGGCCTTCCTGGTGGCGGAGATGTACCGGGACCAGTAGGGCCGGTGGGGCGGAAGACGCAGGTGGGGCGTGGATCACAACGGATCCACGCCCCACTCCACTGTTGCGGACCCGGCGCGGCGGGTAAGGTTAGGTTAGCCTCACCGACTAGCGGGACGGCGTATCGATTCCATCCCGGCGAGAGGTGACACCGCGTGTTCGTGTGCAGCTGCTTCGGAGTCACCGAAGCGCAGGTCAAGCGACACGCCGCGGACGGTGCCTGCACCCCCCGCCAGATCGCCTCCGCCTGCAAGGCGGGCACGGACTGCGGGTCCTGCGTCCGCACGATCCAGGCGCTCCTCGGCCGCGGCTCCTGCCCCCGCCGCGACCTCGCCGACCAGGGCCGCCCGGTCCTCGCCGACGTGGCGGAACCCGCCCGGCTGGACGAGGCGGCCTAGCTCTCCGGCTGCTCGATGAGCTGCGCGATGTAGAGGGCCTCACCGAGCTTCTCGACCAGTTCGAGCTGGGTGTCGAGGTAGTCGATGTGGTGCTCCTCGTCCTCCAGGATCGACTCGAAGATGTTCGCCGACGTGATGTCGCCCTTCTCGCGCATCACCTTGATGCCCCGCCGCAGCCGGTCGATCGCCTCGACCTCCACCTGGCGGTCCGCCTCGAACATCTCCTTGACGGTCTGGCCCACCCGGACGTGGAAGAGGCGCTGGTAGTTCGGCAGCCCCTCCAGGAACAGGATCCGGTCGGTGAGCACCTCGGCGTGCTTCATCTCGTCGAACGACTCGTGCCGGGTGTACTTCGCGAGCTTCGTCCAGCCGAAGTTCTCCTGCATCTTGGCGTGCAGGAAGTACTGGTTGATCGCGGTCAGCTCACCGGTGAGCTGTTCGTTGAGGAACTCGATGATCTCGGGGTCGCCCTGCATGGCAGCGGCTCCTTCCGTGCGGGCTAACTGGCAGGTTGCGCCGCATGATTGCACCCGTCACGAAGATCGTCCAGTAAGTCTTCACTTAGTAAGTAAGTGCTGCCTTAGTCCAGTTTGACCCGTTCTCGGGTCAACTCCCGCGCCGCTGCCGCGAAGGCGCCTCAACCGCGCAGCTTCTTCAACCGCTCCACGTCCGCCGCGTGTCCCTCCTTGCCGCCGGGGGTCTCGATGATCAGCGGCACCCCCTCGGTCGCCGGATGCGTCATCAGCGCGCGGAACGGGTCCTCCCCGATGTGGCCCGCGCCGATGTTCTCGTGCCGGTCCTTGTGCGCGCCCGCGACGTCCTTGGAGTCGTTGGCGTGCACGAGGCGCAGCCGCCCCGCGCCGACGGTCTCCACCAGCAGGTCGAGCGTCTGGTGCATGCCGCTGGGGCCGGTCAGATCGTGCCCGGCGGCGAAGATGTGGCAGGTGTCCAGGCAGACACCCAGCCGGGGATGGGACTCCAGCGCCTCGAAGTACGGCCCGAAGTCCCAGGTCCGCGAGCAGAGCGAGGACCCCTGGCCCGCCGTCGACTCCAGCAGCAGGAACGGGTCGTCCTCGTGGGTGAGTTCGTCCAGCAGGGGCAGCAGCCGCTCGTGGACCTGCCGCAGCGCCACGGCGCGCTCCCGGCCGCCGGTCGCGCTGCCGGTGTGGACGACGACGCCGAGCGCCCCGATCTCCCGACCGCGGCGCAGCGAGTGCCGCAGCGACTCCACCGACCGGTCGGCCGTCGCCTCGGTGTGCGAACCGAAGTTGATCAGGTACGGGGCGTGCACGTACGCCGGGATCGACGCCTCGGCGCAGGCCGCCCTGAACGCCTCGTCCTGCCGCGGGTCGCCGACCGGGGTGGCCCAGCCGCGCGGATTGGCGACGAAGACCTGCACCGCCTCCGCCCGCAGCTCACGGGCGTAGGACAGGCCGACGGAGTGCAGTCCGCCGGCGACCGGGACATGACCGCCGACGGGGTTGCGGGAGAGGTGCTGGCTGTTCACCCGCCCAGGGTGTCACGGCGCCCGGGGCGTCCCGTCACCGGATCTTGAGGGTGATCGTCGACCCCTTGGCCGCCGTCTGCCCGCCCTTGACCGACTGGCCCTTGACGGTGTCGCCGAACAGCCCGAGCAGCCCCCGGTCCTCCTCGACCTGGAACCCGGCGTTCTCCAGCGCGCTGGTGGCGTCGTCCACGCTCTGTCCCACCACGTCCGGGACCTCGACCTGCTCGGGGCCCTTGGAGACCGTCAGCGTCACCGTGTCGCCCTCGGCGAGCTGGCTGTCGGCCCGCGGGCTCTGCGCGGCGACCTGGCCCTTGTCGAACTCGGAGTTGACCTGCGCGGCGGCGACCTTCACCTTCAGGCCCGCGTCCTGCAGCTCCTGCCGGGCGTCCGCCAGGTCCTCGCCCGTGACGTCCGGCACGTCCACCGGGCTGCCCTTGCTGACGGTCAGCGCCACGGCCGCGCCCGCGCGCCGCTCGGTGCCCGCCGCCGGGTCCGTGCCGATCACCGACCCCTTGGCGACGTCCTCGCTGAACTCCCGGGTGACCATGCCCGGTTCGAGCCCGTCCTTCTTCAGCCGCGCCCGCGCCTCGTCGAGGGCGACGCCCCCGAGGCCCGGGACGCGGACGGTCTCGGGGCCGTCGGAGACGACCAGCGCCACCGGCGCGTGGTCGCGCACCCGGCTGCCGGGCTTCGGGTCGGTGCTGATGACCGTGCCCCGGTCCACCGTGTCGCTGTAGCGGTGGGTGACCTCGCCGAGCTTCAGCCCGGCGTCCGACAGCTTCTTCCCGGCCTCGCTCTGCGTCTTCGCCAGCACCGGGGGGACCTTCGTGAACTGGCCGGAGTTGATGTACCACACGCCCGTGGAGACGCCCAGCACCAGCAGCACGACGATCACGAGGGCCAGCGGCCCGCGCCGCCTGCCGCCCGGTCCGCGGCGCCGGGGCGGCAGCGGCGCGGGCGACTCCAGGACGCTGGTGTGCAGCACCTCGGAGCCGTCCTCGCCGGGCCGGCCCAGCGGGACGGTCAGCGACCGCGGGATGACGCTCGTGCGGTCCTCGGAGCCGTCCCGGTCGCCCTCGGTCGCCCGCGGCGGCACCGCGTCCAGCTGCTCCTCGGTCAGCGCGGCGCGGGCCTCACGGGCCACCGCGAGCAGCGCCACCGCGTCGTACGGGCGCGACTCGGGGGCGCGCGCGGTGGCCGCCGCGGTCAGCTCGTCCAGCGGGCCCGCCAGCCCCGGCACGGCGGCCGACGGCGGCGGCACGTCCTCGTGGATGTGCTTGTAGAGGACGACGGCGGGGGAGTCCCCGGCGTGCGGGCGGTCGCCGGTCAGCATCTCGTAGAGGACGACACCGCACGCGTACACGTCGGCCCGCGGATCGGAGGTGCCGTGTTCTATCTGCTCCGGGGCGAGGTAGGAGACCGTGCCCAGGACGGTGTCGTTGGTGTGGGTGACCGTGTCCATCGAGCGCACCAGGCCGAAGTCGGCGACCTTGACCCGGCCGTCGTCCCCGATCAGCACGTTCTCCGGCTTCATGTCCCGGTGCACGAACCCGGCCCGGTGCGCGGCGCCCAGCGCGGCCAGCACCGGCTCCAGGATGTCCAGCGCGGCCCGCGGGCGCAGCGCGCCGCGCTCGCGCAGCACGTCCCGCAGGGTGCAGCCCGCCACGTACTCCATGGCGAGGTACACGTACGTGCCGTCCGTGCCCTGGTCGAAGACCTGCACCACGTTCGGGTGGGCGAGCCGGGCGACCGACTTCGCCTCCCGGATGAACCGGTCGACGAAGGTGCCGTCGGCGGCCAGCGCCGGGTGCATCACCTTGACCGCGAGCACGCGGTCCAGGCGGGTGTCCAGGGCCCGGTAGACCGTGGCCATCCCGCCGACCGCGATCCGCGCGTCCACGCGGTAGCGCCCGTCGAGCACCTGCCCGACCAGAGGGTCCTGAAGGGTCGTATCCACGCAGATGAGTCTACGAGCCGCCACCGACAGGGCCCCCGGCTCCGGGCCGTCCCGGGACGAATGCAGCAGAGCTGTGACTAGAACGCGGGGCGTTCGGGATCCAGCCGGGCCCGCCCCTCGTGCGGCGAGGAGGCCCGCGCGAAGTGCCGCCTGGGGATGCGTCCGGCCCGGTGGGCGAGGCGTCCGGCCTCCACCGCGTGCCGCATCGCGTCCGCCATCAGGCGCGGTTCCTGGGCCCGGGTCACCGCTGAGGCGAGCATCACACCCGCGCACCCCAGCTCCATGGCGAACGCCGCGTCCGACGCCGTCCCCGCGCCCGCGTCCAGGATCACCGGTACGCGCGCGTGCTCGACGATCAGCTCGAAGTTGTGCGGGTTGCGGATGCCGAGCCCGGAGCCGATGGGCGAACCGAGCGGCATCACCGCCGCGCACCCCACGTCCTCCAGCTTCCGCGCCAGGACCGGGTCGTCGTTGGTGTACGGCAGCACCGTGAAGCCGTCGTCGACGAGGGTCTCGGCCGCGTCCAGCAGCTCGATCGGGTCCGGCAGCAGGGTCCGCTCGTCGGCGACGACCTCCAGCTTGACCAGGTCGGTGCCGAGCGCCTCCCGGGCCAGCCGGGCGGTGAGGACCGCCTCCCCCGCGGTGAAGCAGCCCGCGGTGTTGGGCAGCACCGTGATCCCCAGCCGCTCCAGGACGGAGAGCACCGAGCCGCGCACCGTGGGGTCGACCCGGCGCATCGCGACCGTGGTCAGCTCGGTGCCTGACGCCACCAGGGCCCGCTCCAGGACCTGCAGCCCGGGGGCACCGCCGGTGCCCATGATCAGACGGGACGCGAAGGACGCGCCGCCCAGGACGAGCGGGTCGTCGGCCATCGGTTCAGCCTCCCTGGACGGCGGTCAGGATCTCGACCCGGTCGCCCTCGCGCAGCGGGGTCGACGGCCACGCGGCGCGCGGGACGACGGTCTCGTTGAGGGCGGCGGCCACCCCGGAGGGCGCCGGGGCCAGCGCCCGGACGACGCTGTCCAGCGCGGTGCCCGGCGCGAGGGCCGTCGGCTCGCCGTTGACCAGGACGTTCATACGGGCAGCTCCGAACGGGAGAAACGCAGGGGCGTGAACGGGCGGGCCTCGTCAGGGAGTTCCCCGCAGGCCAGGGCATGGGCGAGGGCGTCGCCGGTGACCGGGGTCAGCAGCACGCCGTTGCGGTGGTGCCCGGTGGCCAGCAGCAGCCCGTCCAGGCCGGTGGGACCGAGCAGCGGCGCGTTGTCCGGGGAGCACGGGCGCAGACCGGCCAGCGTCTCGGTCAGCGGCAGCTCGGTGATGCCGGGCACCAGCTCGTGGGCGTCCCGCAGCAGCTCGTACACGCCCCCCGCGGTGACGGTGGTGTCCCAGCCCAGTTCCTCGCTGGTCGCGCCGATCACCAGCTCGCCGTTCTCGCGGGGCACCAGGTACACGTGGCTGCCGCGCACCACGGCCCGCACCGTGCGGCTCAGGAACGGCGCGTACCGCTCGGGCACCGTCAGCCGCACCACCTGCCCCTTCACCGGCCGCACCGGCGGCAGCACCGGCTCGGGGACGCCCGCCAGCCGCCCGCTGAGGCTGCCGCCCGCCAGCACCACCTGACCCGCGGCCAGCGCGGTGCCGTCCGCCGCGGTCACCCCGGCGGCCCGGTCCCGCACCACGTCCAGGCGCTCGGCCCAGCTCCGGTGGAGGACCACCCCGGCCCGCTCGCAGGCGGTGAGCAGGGCGCGGGCCAGCCTGCGCGGGTCGATCTGGTGGTCGCCGTCCACCCGGAGCCCGCCGCGCACCCCGGGCGCGAGCATCGGTTCCAGCCGCCGGCACTCCCGCCCCGACAGCCACTCCGACGCCAGCCCCGAGCGCCGCTGGAGGGCGTGCAGGTCCCGCAGATGGGCGCGGTCGTCGGCGTCCAGGGCGACCGCGAGGGTGCCGCAGCGCCGGTAACCGAGGTCCTGGCCCGTGACGTCGGCCAGCTCCGCCGCGAAGTCCGGATACCGCTCCGCCGACGCCAGGTTCAGCCCCAGCAGCGTCTGCTCGCCGTAGTGCAGTTCCGTGACGGCGGCGAGCATCCCGGCGGCGACCCGCGCGGCGCCGCGGCCCGGCTCGGGGTCCGCCACGGTGACGGAGAACCCGCGCAGCGCGGCCCGCCACGCCGTGACCAGACCGATGATCCCGCCCCCGACCACGAGGACGTCCGAGGTACGTGACGACATGGGCGTCGAGCCCCTCCCTTCGCCGGCATGACCCGGATCAGGTTCGTACGGTCGGAGGCCGCCAGCCTCCCTCTCAGCCCGGTGCGTCCGGGCTCCCGCGAGTGCGTGTACGCCCGCCACCCTAGCCCGTGGCCCGGCGGCCGGGTAAGGGAGTCCGGACGCGCGGCACCGGGAGATCAAGACCACAGGGCGCTGACGTCGTGCGCGGCCCCGCGCTGGGTACCCGAGAGGGAGACCGACTGGACTCCCGCCGCGCGCGGCACCCGTCCGCCGGTGCCACGCCCCCGGGCGCCGCGCGCCGCCGGTCGCGGCACCGCGGCGGCGGGCGCGAGTGAGGAGACCTGCGCATGGACGTCACGGGCGGACCGAGGGACCAGTCGAGCGGAGCGGGTCACGGGCCCGGGGCGCAGACTGACGGTCCGTCAGGTGACTATGGTGATCCGGTGAGCGAGCAGACGCAGCAACGGACGACTCCGGCCGGGCGCCGAGTCGTCGTGGTCGGCGCGGGCATGGCCGGGGTGCAGACCGCCGTCGCCCTGCGCGAACAGGGCTTCACCGGCACCGTGACACTGATCGGGGCCGAACCCCACCCGCCCTACGACCGGCCGCCGCTCTCCAAGGCCGTCCTGCTCGGCAAGGCCGACGGCGCCGCCTTCGACGTCGACTTCGCCGCCCTCGGCATCGAGCTGCGGCTCGGCGAGGAGGTCCGCGCCGTCCGCCCCGCCGACCACGAGGTCGACACCGCGTCCGGACCCGTGCCCTACGACGCCCTGGTGCTGGCCACCGGTGCCGAACCGATCCGCCTGCCCGGCACCGAGGACGTGCCCGGCGTCCACCTGCTGCGCACCCTCGACGACGCCGAACGGCTGCGGCCCGTCCTCGCGGACCAGCGCGACGTCGTGGTCGTCGGCGCGGGCTGGATCGGCGCCGAGTTCGCCACCGCCGCACGCGAGGCGGGCTGCGCGGTCACCGTCGTGGAGGCCGCCGACCGGCCGCTCGCCGGAGCCCTGCCCGCCGAGGTGGCCGCCCCCATGACCGGCTGGTACGCCGACGCGGGCGTCGTCCTGCGCACCCACGCGCGCGTGGCCCGCGTCGAGCCCGGCACGGTCGTCCTGGACGACGGCACCCGCCTGCCCGCGGGCGCCGTCGTGGTCGGCGTCGGCGCCCGCCCGGCCACCGGCGTGCTGACCGGCTCGGGGATCGCCCTCGGCGCGCACGGCGAGATCGTCGCCGACGACCGGCTGCGCGCCTCGGCCCCGGACGTCCACGCGGTCGGCGACTGCGCCTCCTTCCCGTCCGCGCGCTACGGCGAACGCCTGCTGGTGCACCACTGGGACAACGCCCTCCAGGGCCCGCGCACGGTCGCGGCCGACATCCTGGGCGAGGCGCCGGTCGCCTACGACCCCGTCCCGTACTTCTGGTCCGAGCAGTTCGGCCGCTTCGTGCAGTACGCGGGCCACCACGCGGGCGCCGACACCTTCCTGTGGCGCGGCGACCCCGCCGGACCCGCCTGGTCCGTCTGCTGGTTGCGCGGGGGCAGGCTGGTCGCCCTGCTGGCGGTGGGCCGCCCCCGCGACCTCGCCCAGGGCCGCAGACTGATCGAGGCGGGCGCCGCCATGGACCCCGCCCTGCTCGCCGACCACGCCCGCCCGCTGAAGGCGGCGACGCTCTGAACCGCCCGGAAAGACGCAGGTCACGGGGGTCCGGCTTCCGACTGTCAGTGGGAGATGGCAGGCTTGTCCCGTGACCGAGATTGACGCAAGGATCGATGCTCTCGTCCCCGCCTGGCTCACCCTGCCCGACATCGCCGAACAGCTCGGTGTCGAGGTGACCCGGGTGCGGCAGCTCGTGAAGGACGGCCAGGTGATCGCCGTACGCCGGGGTGAGAACCGCGCGCTGCACGTCCCCGCCGCCTTCATCGACGGGGACAAGGTCGTCAAGGGCCTCACCGGGACCCTGACGCTGCTGCGGGACGACGGCTTCACGCCCGACGAGATGATCGAATGGCTCTTCACCCCCGACCCGACCCTGCCCGGCACGCCCGCGCAGGCGCTCAGCGAGAACCGCGGGACGGAGGTGAAGCGCCGCGCCCAGGCGCTCGCCGTCTGACCTGAACACCGCCCGACGGCACGGCCCGGGGCCACCAGGCCCCGGGACGCCGAGCGGTGCGGCTCCGGTCGACGGCCGCGCGCGGCGTCCACGAGCGACGAGCGCGCGTTCCGCCGTCCGGCGCCCCAGTCGCCCGGCAATCGTCGTCGTGCGGGTGCCGTCCCGCAGGTGGCGCCGCGCACGCGCCGTCCGCGCTCCGGTCGGCCGCCCGTCGCGAGCCTGCGCCGCGCCCTGGGTTCTCCGTCCGTGAAGGGTCCGCCCTGTGTTCCGGGGTTCCCGCCTGCCGGGCACGCCCTGCGGCACGGCCGCCGTGGCCGTCGTCCCACGCGCCGGGCGTCCGACGCGTCAGGGTCCGGGTGTCGGCCGTGAGGCGGGGGTGGCCACCGGCGAGTGCCCGCCGGGCCCTCGCAGTCGGGGGTCGCGGGTCGGGGCGGTGTGCTCACGGGCGGTGCCAGTGCCCGGTCCTCGCAGGCGCGGAGCGCGGGGCCTTGCTGGGCTCGGCCGTCTTGTGCGTGTCGCCCGGTCCTCGCACGCGCGGAGCGCGGCACCCGTACCCTCGGCCAGCGGGCGTCACGAACGCCCGGTCCGCGCACGTGCGGAGCGCGGATCTCCGTGCCCGGCCGGACGCGCCACGACGACTCCCGGTCCCCGCCCGCGCGGACCGCAGACCACCACGGACCTTCCACGGGGGAGACCAGCCATGCCCGACGCCGCCCGCGACCAGCTCGCCGACGCCCGCCTCTACCTGTGCACCGACGCCCGCAGGCGCCAGGGTGACCTCGCGGAGTTCCTCGACACCGTGCTGGCCGCCGGAGTCGACATCGTGCAGCTCCGGGACAAGGGCATCGAGGCCGCCGAGGAGCTGGAACTGCTGAAGATCCTCTCCGACGCCTGCGCCCGGCACGGGAGGCTGGCCGCGGTCAACGACCGGGCCGACGTCGCCCACGCGGCCGGTGCCGGGGTCCTGCACCTCGGCCAGGGCGACCTCCCGGTCCCCGCCGCCCGCGCGATCCTCGGCGACGGCATCCTCATCGGCCGCTCCACGCACGCCGTCCCCGAGGCGGCCGCCGCGGCCGTCCAGCCCGGCGTGGACTACTTCTGCACCGGCCCCTGCTGGCCCACCCCCACCAAGCCCGGCCGGACCGCCCCCGGCCTCGACCTGGTCCGCGCCACCGCCGCCCTCGGCACCGACCGGCCCTGGTTCGCCATCGGTGGCATCGACCTCGGCAACCTCGACGAGGTGCTGGCCGCCGGGGCCCGCCGGGTCGTGGTGGTCCGCGCGATCACCGAGGCGGCCGACCCGGGCGCCGCCGCGGCGGAGTTCGCCGAGCGGCTGCGCGCGACCGTGTGACGGGCGGGCCCGCCCTCCGCGGGTCTCCGGACGCCGGGGTGTCCGAGGAGTGGACAACAAGTCCGCAAATCCGGCAAATCACCGCCGCCCGGTTGGGTGACCGCCGTCCCCTGGCTAACCTGCGAGTATGGCCCTCGGAACCGCATCCACCAGGACGGACCACGCACGCACCGTGCGTGACATGCTCGCGGCCGGTGAGACGACGTACTCCTTCGAGTTCTGGGCTCCCAAGACGGAGAAGGGCGAGCGCAACCTCTGGAACGCGCTGCGCCGGGTCGAGGCGGTGGCCCCCAGCTTCGTCTCCGTGACGTACGGGGCGGGCGGCTCCACCCGCTCGGGCACCGTCCGGGCCACCGAGCGGATCGCCGCCGACAGCACCCTCACCCCGGTCGCGCACCTCACCGCCGTCAACCACTCCGTCGCCGAACTGCGCAACATCATCGGGCAGTACGCCGACGCGGGCATCCGCAACATGCTCGCCGTGCGCGGCGACCCGCCCGGCGACCCCATGGGCGACTGGGTCCCGCACCCCGAAGGCCTCACCTACGCCGCCGAACTGGTGCGTCTCATCAAGGAGTCGGGGGACTTCTGCGTCGGCGTCGCCGCCTTCCCCGAGCGGCACCCGCGCTCCACGGACTGGGACACGGACATCGCCCACTTCGTCGACAAGTGCCGGGCGGGCGCCGACTACGCCATCACACAGATGTTCTTCCGGCCCGAGTCCTATCTGCGGCTGCGCGACCGGGTCGCCGCGGCGGGCTGCGAGACGCCGCTGATCCCCGAGGTCATGCCGGTGACGAGTGTGAAGATGCTGGAACGTCTGCCACAACTCAGCAACGCCGCTGTCCCGTCCGTCCTGAAAGAGCGGATCCTCACAGCGAAAGACGATCCGGCGGCTGTACGCTCCTTGGGAATCGAGTTCGCCACCGAGTTCTGCGCGCGACTGCTGGCCGAGGGAGTTCCCGGGCTGCACTTCATCACGCTCAACAACTCCACGGCGACACTGGAAATCCACGAGAACCTGGGCCTGCACCACCCCCCGCGGGCCTAGACCGGCCGCGCGGACATACGACACACTGCGTAGCGGCCACTGGGAGAGGGGCGTACATGGGCTGGACGGTCCTCTACATCGCGTTCGGCATCGTCGCGCTGTGGCTGCTCGGTGAGGTGCTGCTGCAGTACAAGGCACGGCTGCGCTGGCGGCTGCTGGCCTTCGGCGGCTTCCTCGGCGTGGTCATCGGCGTCCTGATCCCCGCCGTGGTCGTGATCGCCCTCGGCGCCATCGCCTTCGCGGTCGGCCAGACCTACGTCACCCTCTCCTTCCGGCGCGGCTTCGAGTCCGGCTGGGCGGTCAGGGGCCCGGAGAGCGACGGCGGCAGCAAGCGCCGCCGCGGCGAACCGGACCACGACGACGACCTGCCCCCGGACGGACCGGGACCGGAGCGGCCGGAGCCCGGCCACCGCGAGGACGACGGCTACGGCCGGTCCTTCGGCTCCGAGAGCGAGTTCGACCGCGACGACGTCTTCACCCCGGCCCGCTCCGCGCAGAGCGCCGCCGAGACCACCGCCGTCTACGAGCCGCAGCCGATGCCCGACGACACCGGCTCCTACGGCGTCTACAACGACAACGGGTACGGCGGCCAGTCCCAGGAGCAGTACGCCAACGCCGCCCAGAACAGCGCCGACCAGGGCTACGGCTACGACGGCTACACCGGCTACGACCAGCAGCAGTACGGCTACGACGCCACCGGCCAGCAGCAGTACGCGGCCTACTCCGACCCGTACATCGGCACCCAGACCTACGGCGGCTACGACACCGGCTACGGCCAGTACGACCAGCAGCAGGGCTACGGCCAGGACCAGTACCAGGCCGGTGGCTACGGCGCCGAGACCCCGCCCGGCGGTGTCTGGGTGCCGCAGCAGCGCGCCGACGACTCCTACGGCGGTGAACTCCCGCCGGAGCAGCAGTACCCGTACCAGGGCGACCAGCGCGACCAGCAGCACAACGGGCAGAACCAGCAGCACAACAGCGGCTACGACGGGCAGCAGTACCGCTTCTGACCCGCGCCCCGGGTCACTGCGAGCCGCGGAACCCGGGCCCCTCCACGATCAGCCCGGCCACCAGCGCGCCCGACATGCCCGCGTGCGGCAGACCGCCCCCCGGGTGCGACCAGCCGCCGACCCCGAACAGGCCGGGCAGCGCGGTGCCGTTGGCCGGATGCAGCAGACGGCCCCGCGACGCCGCGAGCGAGGGCGCCGGGACGCCCCCGAACTCCGCGCCGGTCTCCCGGGCGGTCTCCAGGGGGGTGCGCACCTCGCGCCAGAGCGTGCGCTCCCGCAGCCCCGGTACGGCACGCTCGGCGGCGGCGACCATCCGGTCCGCGACGGCGTCCGCGGCCCCCGGCGCGCTCCAGTCGTGGTGGGCCCCGGACGGGACGGTCGCCGTCAGCACCACCGACTCGTGCGCGTCGTCCGGGCGCAGCGCCGGGTCGTCCGGCCGGTCGACGCGGACCGTGGGCCGCTCGGACGGCGTGCCGTCGAAGAGGGCCAACTCGGCGGCCCGGTCGGGGGCGTGCACCACCGTCCGGTGCGCGGTACCCGCCGGACGCCCGCCGCGCAGGGCCAGACAGACCACCACCCGGCCCGGCACCCCGCCCTCCACTACCGGCCCCACCGCGTCCGCGCCAGGCGCCTCTACGCCCAGACGCCAGGGCGCGACGCCCACGACGGTGTCCGCCTCCACGACGGTGCCGTCCGCCAGTGCGAGGCCCGCTGCCCTGCCGTCCTTCTCCACCACCTCGCGCACCTCGGCCCCGAAGTGGAACGCGACCCGGCGGGCCAGGCACCGCTCGTGCACGGCCCGCGCCAGCTCCCGCATCCCACCGCGCACGTACCAGGTGCCGAAGGCGTGGTCCAGATACGGCAGGACGGCCGCGGCGGCCGGAGCGGTCCGCGGATCGAGCCCGTACCCGAGGGCGTGACTCTCCAGGAGCGCGGCCAGCCGGGGATCGCGCAGCTCCCAGGCGCCGATCTCGGCGAGGGTGGCGGCCCGCCGGGTGCGCAGCAGCCGCTTGTGCGGCACCGACGGATAGGGCTCGCGCTCGGCCAGCACCCGCCAGTCGGACCACAGGGGCTCCTCCAGGAGCGGGCGCCTGGTGCGGTCCCACGCCTCCCGGGCGCGCACCAGGAAGTCGCCCCAGCGTTCGCCCGCGCCCGCGCCGAGCGCCTCGTCCAGCGCGGTGACGGCGCCCGCGCGGGACGCGTTCGGCAGGGTGGCGTCGGTGCCGTCCGCGAAGACGTGCCGGGCGGCCGGGTCGACCTGGACCAGGTCGACGCACGCCTCGAGCGGCTCCTTGCCGGTCTTCACGAACAGGTCCCGCCAGACGGCGGGCAGCGGCAGCAGACCGGGACCGGTGTCGAAGGCGAAGCCGTCCCGCTCGAAGCGGCGCAGCGCGCCGCCGTAGGTCTCCGTGCGCTCGTACACCGCCACCCGGTGGCCCGCGACGGCCAGCCGGGCGGCGGCCGCCATCGCGCCCATGCCGGCGCCGATCACCGCAATGCGTCCCATGGCGGCGACTGTACCGACCGCCACTGACAGTCACGGCCGCGGGACGTCACCCCGGCGGCGGTCCCGCCCTCCCCGACCTGCGCGACCCCCTGCGCGCGACGGCCCCGGCGGGCTGCCCCTCCTCCTCCGGCGGGCCGCTGCCGCCGGGCCGCCGGGAGAGCGCGCGCTCCTCGCGGCGACGGGCCCTGCGGCGCAGATAGCGGCGGATGCGGGAGATCAGGAGGACCAGCACCACCAGACCCGCCGCGAGCAGCACGCCCGCGATCACCGCCGCCGCCACCGGATGGAACATCGCGAACGTGACGACCCCGCCGACCCCGAGGTCCTCCGCGATGCTCAGCACCACGTTGGTGAACGGCTCGGGCGAGGTGTTCACGGCCATCCGGGTGCCGCTCTTGACGGCGTGGCTCGCCAGCGCCGTCGAACCGCCGAGCAGGCCCGCGGCCACGTCCGGGAGCGAGCCGCTCTGCCCGGCCAGCAGCGCCCCGATCCAGGCACCGGCCAGCGGCCTGACCACGGTGTGCACGGTGTCCCAGAAGGAGTCGAGGTAGGGGATCTTGTCGGCGACCGACTCGCACAGGAAGAGGACACCGGCCGCGATGAGGACCTCGGGGCGCTGGAGGGTCTGCGGGATGTCGTCGCTGAGACCGGTCGCGCCGAAGACGCCGAGCAGCAGCACCACCGCGTAGGCGTTGACGCCGCTGGCCCAGCCGCTCGTGAAGACCAGGGGGAGTACGGACACGCAGGCGATCGTAACCAGTGCGCGCCCCCGCGTCCTGGGGCCGGGCGCACAGGGCTGAGTACCCGTACCTAGACGGAGAGATGAGTAGGCGGGCGGATGGGCCGCGACCTGCGGGGACGAGAGAGTGGGGACCACGGAGAGGGGCCACGGCCCCGGTACCGGCGTCACGGGGCGCCGGAACGGGAACCGGCCCGCGATCCGCTCCTTCCGCCGGCGCACGCCGTCGGAAGCGAGACGGGGGAACGGTACGGGGGAGACCGTACGGGGGAGCAGGGAAGGCGCCGGTCGGGGGCGGCCCGCGGGGGACGCGGCCACCACGGACCGGCGCCTTCCCGCGTCCGGTCCCGCCCGGTGGGCCCTCCTGCCGTCGCCCGGCCGGTTCAGCGGCCGCCGGTCACGCTTCCCTGGAGCAGCCGGGACAGCGCCGCGTGGACGTCGTCCAGGGAGCGTTCCGGCTGGAACGACTGCCAGTCGAGCGCGGCCACCAGGACCATCCCGACCAGCGCCGCCGCCGTCAGCCTGACGTCGATGCCCGCGTCGAACTCGCCGCTGTCCACCCCCGCCCGCAGCACGTCCTCCACCGCGGTGTTGACCTGCCCGCGCACCACCATGAGCGTGGGCTGCCAGGACCGGTTGGTGCGCCACAGCTCCGCCACGTACAGCTGCGTGAAGGCCGGGTAACCGGCGATGAAGCCCAGCCCCGCGCGGATCATCGCGTCCAGGGCGTCGACCGTGCCGCCGCCCCGCCGCGCGGACTCCTCGGCCGCCTCCCGCAGCGAGGCGGCCAGCAGCCCGACGCCGTGCCGCAGCAGCTCCTCGAAGAGGACGGACTTGCTGGCGAAGTTGTAGTAGACGGTGCCCTTGGCGACCCCGGCCCGCTCGGCGATCTCGTCCACGGTGGTGGCGGAGAAGCCCTGTTCGGCTATGAGCGTGACGGCCGCCTCGTAGAGCTTCTGCCGGGTGGCCTCGCGGCGCGTGCCGCCGCCCGAGGGGGCGCTGGTGCTTTCCATGGCCCCGATTGTCACAGGAACCGAACGGCCGGATGACCGCGCCGGCACGCACCGGGCGAGGGGGCGGCGCGGGCCCCCGCGCGGCCGGTCCGCTCCCGGCCCCGCGGACCGGCGGGACAGGTGTCGGAACCCGGCGATCGTCACGAAAGCGCAGGTCGGAACGGATTGTCAGTGCCATATCGCACGATGGGCACATACGGCCACCGAGCCGTCACGTTGACGACAGGAGGTTCGTCATGGCCAGGTTCCACGAGACCGCCGCACGACGACACCGCGCCATCGGCCCTGCCCCCTCACCGACCGGTCCCGCGAGCGACGTGCACCCCGTCCTCCGCCGGGCCACCGCCCCGCCCGCCGCCCTCGATCTGCTCGCCCAGGCCCGCGCCGGCCTGGACGAGGCGGCCGGCCTGGAGACGGCGAACGAGCGCTACGCCATCGCGCACCTCGCCGCCCTGCGCACCGCGGCCGCCGTGCTCGCCGCGCGCGGACGCCCCGAGCCCGTCTCCCGGCGCCGCGCCCGGATCCGCAGCGCCTGGGAGGTCCTGCCGGAGATCGTCCCCGAACTCACCGAGTGGAGCGCCCTGTTCGCGTCCGGCGCCCACCGCAGGGCCCGTGCCGAGGCGGGCATCCAGGGCGCGGCCAGCCGCCGGGACGCGGACGACCTCATACGCGACGTGGCGATGTTCCTGCGCCTCGTCGAGCGGATGCTCGTCCTCCAGCCCGTCCTGCCCCAGCCCCGGCCGGACGGCGACACCACCCGGGCCCGCCCCGACGGAGCGTCCGGCAGGGGGAGGGAGTACCCGGACGCGGGCTGAACGGACCCCCGGGGCCGCGCGCGGGTCCACCGCCCCGCCTCGGCGGCGGGGCGGGCCGGGACGGTGGGATCGGCCGAGCCCGTCGGAAGGGCCCGCGGAGGGCTCCGTCAGGGCCCCGTGGTGTCCGGCCCGCGAGACGTGCCGGTGGCGCGGTGCCGGGATGACCAGGCGCGGGGGACGAGGCCATAGGGTGGAGAACGCCTGTCGCCTCCCCTCCCGCACCCTGCCGGGGAGGCATCCCGATCGCTCCGCCGTGCCAGTGGCGGTGCCGCGCCGAGGAGTCAACTGCCGTGCCGGACCCGATGCGCCCCCGCGCCTCTCTCCGTACCGCCGTGGTCTGGGACGTCCTGCAGGACGCCCTCGACCGCCGGGTCAAGGCCACGGGACGCGAGTCGCTCGACGTCCTCGACACCGGGGGCGGCAGCGGCAACTTCGCGGTGCCCGTCGCCCGCCTCGGGCACCGCGTCACCGTCGTCGACCCCAGCCCCAACGCCCTCTTCGCGCTGGAGCGCCGGGCCGCCGAGGCCGAGGTCGCCGACCGGGTCCGCGGCGTCCAGGGCGACACCCACGGCCTCTTCGACGTCGTCGGGCGCGGCGGCTACGACGCGGTCCTCTGCCACGGCGTCCTGGAGTACGTCGACGACCCCGCGGAGGGGGTGCGCAACGCGGTCGCCGCGCTGCGCCCCGAGGGTGTCCTCAGCCTCCTCGCAGCCGGTCTCGGCGGCGCCGTGCTGGCCCGCGCCCTCGCCGGACACTTCACGGAGGCCCGGCAGGCCCTCGGCGACCCGGACGGCCGCTGGGGCGACGGCGACCCCGTGCCGCACCGCTTCACCGCCGAGCAGCTCGCCGGACTGGTCGAGGGCGCGGGGCTGCGGGTCGGCGCGGTGCACGGCGTGCGGGTCTTCGCCGACCTGGTGCCCGGGGTCCTCGTGGACACCGAGCCCGGCGCGCTGGAGGCCCTGCTCAAGCTGGAGGAGACGGCGGCGGCGCTGCCCGCGTTCCACGCGGTGGCCACGCAGCTTCATGTGCTCGGTGAGGCCCAGGGGGCGGCCGGGGCCTGAGCGCCCGCCCGCGCGGCGCCGCTGATCAGGTACTTGGCTGCACATGGAGTACGCCACAGGCCCCCCGATCGGGCGTTCGGCGCCGTATGATCGAGGGAGACCGGTCGGCATGACGGGTCGGCCGCTGGGGAATGGAAGATTCAGCGGCCGGGACGTCATGGCGGTACCGGTTGGCCAATTGGCGTAGAGGGGCGGGTTTCACGGGGGCGATTCCCTGCCTATCCTTAAGGGACCCCCCGGGTCGCCCCGGCGACTGCACGATGAGGAGGACTCCGTGCCGCTCTCGGAGCACGAGCAGCGCATGCTCGAGCAGATGGAGCGAGCGCTGTACGCCGAAGATCCCAAGTTCGCGTCGGCGCTTGAGGGAAGCGGGCTGCGCACGTACACCCGGCGTCGGGTCTACCAGGCGGTCGCGGGCTTCCTCGTCGGTATCGCGCTCCTCATGGCCGGCATGGTGGCCAAGCAGGTCTGGCTCAGCGTGGTCGGCTTCCTGGTCATGCTCGGCTGTGCGGTCCTCGCGGTCACCGGATGGCGCAAGGCCCCCAAGCCGGGTGAGCAGCCGGCCAACGGCGCCCCGCAGGCACGCGGCCAGGGACGGCAGCGGCGCTCGATGATGGACCGCATCGAGGAGCGCTGGCAGCGCCGCCGCGACGAACAGGGCCAGTAGCGCGCTCGGACGAGAACGACGCGAGGGTGATCTCCCGACAGCACGGGGAGGTCACCCTTTCGCGTCGGCACCGGGGCCCTGCCGGGCGCCGCGGGCCGTCCTGACCCCGGCCGCGGGCGTCACCGCCGTCCCGGAGCACGCGTGAGCCACTCTTTTCGGCCGACCTCGGCGACTTGGCCCAGGCGGTCCCAGCCCCGGCGACTCGACCTCGGCGATCCGGCCCCGCCCCGGCGCCCTGATCTCGGCGACTCGGCCCCAGCGATCCGATCTCGGCGCCCCGGCCCCAGCGATCCGGTCTCGGCGCTCCGGCCTCGGCGACTCGGCCCCAGCGATCCGGTCTCGGCGGCCCGGCCCTCGGCGA
>NZ_FMCI01000072.1 GCF_900091845.1 Streptomyces sp. SolWspMP-5a-2 | reverse complement strand
CGGGCACGACGGCGCTCACGGTCCTGGCGGCGGCCTGCGCGCTGGCGGCGGTGGTGACGGCGGCCCTCGGCCTCTTCCGCGAGGTCCCGCCGCCGCACCAGGACGCGCCCGCGCCGACGCCGACGGGTCCGCTGTGCCGGGGGGCGGCCTGCGAGGGCGCGGACCCGCTGACGACGCGGTGCGCGCAGCAGCCGGTCACCCTGGCCGACCGGCACACGGCCGGCGGCGCCTGGGTCGAGCTGCGCTACAGCGTGGAGTGCGGGGCGAGTTGGGCCCGGATGTGGGGGACGGCGATCGGCGACCGGCTGGTGGTGACGCCGGGCGGGCGGACCGTGCGGGTCGGCACCCGCACGCAGGCCGACACCTACGTCTACACCCACATGACGCTGACCGTGCCCGGCACCCCGGTCCGCGCCTGCTTCCGCGCGGTCGACGGCACGGACCGCGAGTGCGTGGAGAGCAGGGTGCCCGCCGCGTCGGCCCCGGCCGGAGGCTGATCCGCCGCGGGCCGGGGGGCGTTGTCAGTGCCGGGTCCTACAGTCTTCGGCATGGCGACACTCCCCAACCCCCTACCCAAGCTGGCGTCCGACCCGAGCGGCCGGTCGCTCGGTCTGCGGCTCCCGCCCGGCAGGCTGCTGGACGCGACGATCGACGGCCCCTGGCACGAGCCGCTGCTGTGGCACGCGCAGGTGCCCGCGGGTCCGGGCGGCTGGGCCGCGCTCGGCGCCCCGGCCGGGCGGGCCGGGCTGCTGCCGGTCCTGGTCGACCTGGGGTCGGGCCGCGGCGGTCCGGAGAGCTGGGAGTGGGCGCCGGGTGACGCGTCGTACCCCGGCGACCACGACGCCGAGGAGGTCCTGGCGGAGCTGTGGGAGGCGGACGCGCCGGACGGGCAGGAGTGGCCGGGGCTGGCCGAGGCGCCCCGGCTGGTCGCCGATCCGGACGTCCGGGCGGCCGAGGTCGCGGACACGCTCACCGCGGGGGCGCCCTGGCTGCTGCGCCCGCACCTGGCGCTGGTGCCCGCCCGCCGCAGCGCGGACGTCCCGGCGGCCCTCGGCTGGTCGGGACCGGTCGACCACGAGGAGGACGTCGCCCGGCTCTGCGCGGTGCTGCGCTCCTGGGAGGACCGCTTCGGCATACGGCTGGTCGCGCTCGGCCCCGACCACCTGGCCGTCTCGGTGGCGGCCCCGCCCGCCTCCCCCGCGGAGGCCGGGGCGCTCACCGCCGAGCACTACGCCTTCTGCCCGTACGCGGTCCTGCCGGACGGCGCCGCCACCCTGGAGTCGTACGCGCGGGGCCTGGTCGGGGAGCGCCTCTGGCACTTCTGGTGGGACTGACGGGGTCCGCGCGGGCGGCCGGGAACCGCACTCCTACGACCACACCCCCTTCATGAGAGTCCACTTGCACGAACTATGGGAGCGACCTATATTCGTGAGAGTCAACTCTCACCCAAGGGGTCCCCACCATGACCGCACCCGCCACCGCCCGCACCACGCACACCGTCGACCTCCCGCACGGCCCGAGGCTCACCGTGGACACGTACGGCACCGCCACCGGCCGCGCCCCCGTCCTGCTGCTGCACGGCGGCGCCGGGCCGCGCACCATGAGCGGCCTGGCCGCCGCGCTCTGCGGGCACACCCTCGCCGTCGCCCCGACCCACCCCGGCTTCGACTCCACCCCGCGCCCCGACTGGTGCGACTCCGTCGCCGACCTCGCGACCGCCTACCTGGACCTGCTGGACGAGCTGGACCTCACCGGCGTGCTGGTGGTCGGCAACTCGGTGGGCGGCTGGATCGCCGCCGAGATGGCCCTGCGCGACACCCGGGGCCGCGTCGGCGCCCTCACCCTGCTCAACGCCGTCGGCGTCCACGCCGAACGGCCCGCCGACCAGGTGGTGGACCCGCGGACCCTGCCGCCCGCCGAGATGACCCGGCTCTCCTTCGCCGACCCGGCCTTCCGCCCGGACTTCGCCGCGTTCACCGACGAGCAGCGCGCGGTCGCGGCGGCCGACCAGCGCGCCCTCGCCGTCTACGGGGGCCCCGCCTTCAGCCACGACCCCGAGCTGCGCGGCAGGCTGCACCGCGTCACCGTCCCGGTGCTGGTCCTGTGGGGCGAGGAGGACGGCATCGCCACCACCGCGTACGGCCGCGGCTACGCGGACGCCTTCCCCGACGCCCGGTTCGTGGCGGTACCGGGCGCCGCCCACTTCCCGCAGATCGAGCGGCCGGTCGAGACCGTGCACGCCATCGCCGACTTCGCCGACTCGGTCGCCGGAGCGGACGCGGCCCGCTGACCCCCGCCGCGCGACCCGCCCGCCCGCGGGCCGGGAACCCTTTTGTGAGAGTATGCCCTCATGAGGGTAGGGCGCTCGCTTCTTCTCCCGCAGGCCCCTGCCCGCACGACGGCCCGCCCGCCCGGGGCGGACCCGCGCGACGACGACACCGCGAAGGCAGGGCGATGGGACCGCAGAGCACGACGGGCCGGGTCAACCAGAAGCTGCGCACCCGCACCGCGATCGTCCGGGCCGCGGCCGAACTGAGCCGCACCGGCCAGGAGGTGACGATGCCCGAGGTGGCCAGGGCCGCCCTGGTCTCCGAGGCCACCGCCTACCGCTACTTCCCCGACCTGGTCAGCCTGTTGCGCGAGGCCGTCGTCGGCCAGCTGCCCACCCCGGAAGAAGCGCTGGCGCCGGTCGCCGGTTCCACGGACCCGGTGGAACGGGTCGCCGCCGCGACGGAGTTCCTGCTCCGCCACGTGCTGGCCCGGCAGGGCGTGGTGCGGGCCATGATCGCGGCCACCGTGGTCAGGCCCGGCGAGGCCGCCGCCCGCCCCGGACTGCGCTTCGGCCTGATCGACCACGCCCTGGCCCCGGCCGCGCAGGACGACCCCGCCCGCGACCCCGGCGCGCTGGCACAGCTCCGTCGCGACCTCGCCGTCGTGGTCAGCGCCGAGGCCCTCTTCAGCCTGACCGACCTGCACGGTCTCGACCCGGAGGACGCCATCGCCAGCATCGTCCACACCGCGACGACGCTCACCCGCTCGACGCTGGCCGCCCCCGGCGCGGACGGCACCCCCGCCGCCCGCTGAGCCCAGGACCGGCCGCGTCCGCTCAGCCCCGCGCGCCCTCCCGCAGCCCGGCCCGCAACCGGCGCAGCCCCTCCGCGATCCGGTCGGGCGTCTGCGTCACGAAGCACAGGCGCAGGGTCGAGCGGTCGGGCGCGCCCGCGTAGAAGGGGGCGCCCGGGACGTAGGCCACGTCGTGCCCGACCACCGCCGGAAGCAGCGCGGTCGTGTCGTGGCCGCCGGGGAGCGTGGCCCACAGGAACATCCCGCCCCGCGGCCGCTCCCACACCGACCCCTCGGGCAGGGCCAGGGGCAGACCGGCGAGCATGGCGTCCCGGCGTTCCCGGTAGGCGGCGGCGACCCGGGCGACATGGGCGTCCAGGTCCCGGTCGGCCAGATAGCGGGCGGCGGCGAGCTGGTTGACGGTCGGGGTGTGCAGATCGGCGGCCTGCTTGGCGACCGCGCAGGCCCGCCGCAGCCCCTCGGGCGCCCGCAGCCAGCCCAGCCGCAGCCCCGGCGCCATCACCTTGGAGAAGGAGCCGAGCAGCACGGTCCGGTCCTCGGCGCCGGGGAAGGAGGCGATCCACGGCACCCGCTCGCCCTCGAAACGCAGCTCGCCGTAGGGGTCGTCCTCGACGATCCACAGGCCCCGGCGGGCGGCGACGGCGGCGACGGCGGCCCGGCGCGCGGCGGGCAGGGTGCGGCCGGTCGGGTTCTGGAAGGTCGGCACGGTGTAGAGGAGCTTCGGCCGCTCCCGCGCGACGAGTTCGTCCAGCGCCCGGGGGTCGAGCCCGTCGGCGTCCCCGGGCACCGGCACGATCCGGGCGCCCGCGAAGCCGAAGACCTGGATCGCCGCGAGGTAGCAGGGTTCCTCGACCAGCACGGTGTCCCCGGGTTCGAGGAGCGCGGTGGCGAGCAGGGACAGCGCCTGCTGGGATCCGGTGGTGACGAGGATGTCGTCGGCGCCGGTCGGCAGCCCGCGCGCCCGGGTGCGGGCGGCGAGCGCCTCCCGCAGCGCCGGTTCGCCCTCGGTGGTCGCGTACTGCAGCGCCCGTCCCGGCTCCTCGGCGAGGACCGCCCGGTAGGCCGCCGCGACGCCCTCCGCGTCGAACAGCTCGGGCGCGGGCAGCCCGCCCGCGAAGTTCACCACCTCGGGACGGGCGGTGACGGCGAGGATGTCCCGTACCGGGGACCCGCCGATCGCACGGGCCCGCGCCGCGAGGGGCGGCACGGGGGCGCTGCTGAGGGCGGGTTCGGCGACGGTCATGGCACGGCTCCCAGGCTGTGTGGCGTCCGGTGTGCCCGCAGCCTAGAGAGACGCGTGCCGTCTACAGGAAGATTTCCGGCATGTGGACGCCGCCCGGCCCCACGCCCGGCGCGCGAGCGGCCGTGGACGGTGAGGACACGCGACCGGCAGCCGACGGCCAGGGCCGGTGGCGTCCGCGCCCCGGTCCCCGGCATCCGCGACCCTCACCCGGCCTCCCGGCCTCCCGGCCGCCCGCGCGTCGTCCCCCGGGCTCCCGGCGTCCCGCGCGTCGTCCGCCGGGGGTGATGTTCCCGCAGGTCGGAGGGGGTGTGGATGGTTGCGCGTCCCGAATCGGCGGCCGGGGCTGGTCCCGCCGCCCGCGCACGGCGCAGGGTGGAGGCACCCACCGCGACCGCCTCCGACCGAGAGGGCCGACGTCCCATGTCCGCACGCCCGCCGTCCCGTGCCGCCCGGCTGCTCCTGCCCGCGCTCACCGCGCTCACCGCGCTGACCCTGACGGCCTGCGAGGACGGTGAGGGCCTGCGCGACGAGGGGCCGTCCACGGCGGGTGTCCCCACCGCGACGGCCCCCGGGGCACCGTCCCTCACCCCAGCTTCCGGGCGGCCTCCACGGCCCAGTAGGTGAGGATGCTGCGCGCCCCGGCCCGCTTGATGCCGGTCAGCGACTCCAGGATCGCCCGGTCCCGGTCGATCCAGCCGCGCTCGGCGGCGGCCTCGATCATCGAGTACTCGCCGGAGATCTGGTAGGCGACGACCGGCACGTCGACGCCGTCCGCGACCCGGGCCAGGACGTCGAGGTAGGGCCCGGCGGGCTTCACCATCACCATGTCGGCGCCCTCCTCCAGGTCGAGGGCCAGCTCCCGCATCGACTCCCGGAGGTTGGCGGGGTCCTGCTGATAGGTCTTGCGGTCCCCCCGCAGCGAGGACCCGACGGCCTCGCGGAAGGGCCCGTAGAAGGCGGACGCGTACTTCGCGGTGTAGGCGAGGATCGCGACGTCCTCCCGCCCGATCTGGTCGAGCGCGTCCCTGACGACCCCGATCTGGCCGTCCATCATCCCGCTCGGCCCGACCACGTGGGCGCCCGCGTCGGCCTGCACCTGCGCCATCTCCGCGTACCGCTCCAGGGTGGCGTCGTTGTCGACCCGCCCCTGCGCGTCCAGCACCCCGCAGTGCCCGTGGTCCGTCGTCTCGTCGAGGCACAGGTCGGACATGACCAGCAGGTCGTCGCCGACCTCGGCCCGCACGTCCCGCAGCGCGACCTGGAGGATGCCGTCGGGGTCGGTGCCCGGGGTGCCCTGGGCGTCCTTCTTCGACTCCTCGGGCACGCCGAACAGCATGATCCCGGAGATCCCGGCGGCGACGGCCTCGGCGGCGGCCTTCTTCAGGCTGTCCCGGGTGTGCTGCACGACACCGGGCATCGCGGCGATCGGCACGGGCTCGCCGACGCCCTCGCGGACGAACGCCGGGAGGATGAAGTCCGCCGGGTGCAGCCGGGTCTCGGCCACCATGCGGCGCATGACGGGGGTGGTCCGCAGTCGCCGCGGACGCGAACCGGGGAAAGAGCCGTACGTCGTCATGCCGTCTACGCTACGCCCGCCCCGAAGGCCCCTTTGCCGACGGTTCGTCGGCCGCCCTGAGCCCGCCGGGAACGGGCCGGGGGGACGGGATGCGCTCCCGTCCCCCCGGCCCGTCAGGTCACCCGCGGTCAGGTCGAGCTGCGCCGCCTGCGCGCGCCGGGACGCCGCTCGCTCGGCCGGGTCACCGGGTCGCCCGCCTCCAGGGCGGCGGTCCTGCGGCGCGTGCCGAAGTCGGCCAGCGCCTCGGCGAGCCGCAGCGCCGACGGCTCGGGAGCCATCACGTCGACCCGCAGCCCGTGCTCCTCGGCGGTCTTCGCCGTGGCGGGCCCGATGCAGGCGATCACCGTCACGTTGTGCGGCTTGCCCGCGATCCCGACCAGGTTGCGCACGGTGGACGACGACGTGAAGAGGACCGCGTCGAAGCCGCCGCCCTTGATCGCCTCCCGGGTCTCCGCGGGCGGCGGCGAGGCGCGCACCGTGCGGTAGGCGGTGACGTCGTCGACCTCCCAGCCCAGCTCGATCAGCCCGGCCACCAGGGTCTCGGTGGCGATGTCGGCGCGGGGCAGGAAGACCCGGTCGATCGGGTCGAAGACGGGGTCGTAGGGCGGCCAGTCCTCCAGCAGGCCCGCCGCCGACTGCTCCCCGCTGGGCACCAGGTCCGGCTTCACGCCGAAGGCGACCAGCGCCTTGGCGGTCTGCTCGCCGACGGCGGCCACCTTGATCCCGGCGAAGGCGCGCGCGTCGAGCCCGTACTCCTCGAACTTCTCCCTGACCGCCTTCACCGCGTTGACGGAGGTGAACGCGATCCACTCGTAGCGCCCGGTCACCAGCCCCTTCACGGCCCGCTCCATCTGCTGGGGCGTGCGCGGCGGCTCGACGGCGATCGTCGGGACCTCGTGCGGGACGGCTCCGTAGGAGCGCAGCTGGTCGGAGAGCGAGGCCGCCTGCTCCTTGGTGCGCGGCACGAGCACCTTCCAGCCGAAGAGCGGCTTGGACTCGAACCAGGAGAGCTGGTCGCGCTGGGCGGCGGCGGAACGTTCACCGACCACGGCTATCACCGGGCGGCCGCCCTCGGGCGAGGGCAGCACCTTCGCCTGCTTCAGCGTCTGCGCGATGGTGCCCAGGGTCGCCGTCCAGGTCCGCTGCCGGGTGGTGGTGCCGGCCACCGTGACCGACAGCGGGGTGTCCGGCTTGCGTCCGGCGGAGACGAGTTCGCCCGCGGCGGCGCCGACCGAGTCGAGCGTGGTGGAGACGACGACCGTCCCGTCCGAGGCGCCGACCTCGGTCCAGCACCGGTCGGAGGCGGTGCGGGCGTCCACGAAGCGGACGTCCGCGCCCTGCGCGTCGCGCAGCGGGACACCGGCGTACGCGGGCACGCCGACGGCCGCGGCGACGCCGGGCACCACCTCGAACGGCACGCCCGCGGCGGCGCAGGCGAGCATCTCCTCGGCGGCGTACGTGTCGAGTCCCGGGTCCCCCGGAACCGCACGCACGACCCGCCTGCCGCCCCGCGCGGCCTCCATGACAAGATGTGCCGCATCCCGTACCGCGGGGATCCCAGCGGTTGTTGACGAACCGTCAACAACCGCCAGCTGAGGCGTGCCTGTGCCCGGCACCGGGCCCGACGAAGGACCCCCGTCCGTGTGCACCTCGGCGACGCCTCGCCTGGCATGCTCACGCACCACGTCGAGCACGTCGTGCTCGGCGACCAGTACGTCCGCGTGCGCCAGTGCCTCGACGGCGCGCAGAGTCAGCAGCCCCGGATCCCCGGGTCCGGCACCCAGGAAGGTGACGTGCCCGTGTTCAAGGCCGGTGGGAAGGGTGGTGGGGCTCACTGTGCTCGCTCCCCCATCAGACCGGCCGCGCCCTGCGCAAGCATCTCGGCGGCGAGTGCGCGACCGAGCGCCAGTGCTTGGTCATGCGTCTCGGGCACGGGACCGGTGGTGGACAGCTGCACCAGCGAGGAGCCGTCGGTCGTGCCGACGACGCCGCGCAGGCGCATCTCCTTGACAATCTGCCCGTCGGCCAGAAGGTCGGCCAGTGACCCCACAGGGGCACTGCAACCGGCCTCCAGGGCGGCGAGCAGTGAACGCTCGGCGGTGACGGCGACCCGTGTGGACGGGTCGTCGAGCTCACCGAGGACGGCGATCAGGTCCGCGTCGTGCGCGGCGCACTCGATCGCCAGTGCCCCCTGGCCGGGGGCGGGCAGAACCGTGTCGACCGACAGGAAGTCGGTCACCTCGTCGGCGCGGCCGAGCCGGTTGAGTCCGGCGGCGGCCAGGACGACGGCGTCCAGGGAGCCGTCGTGGACGTATCCGATGCGGGTGTCGACGTTCCCGCGGATCGGCACGGTGGCTATGTCCAGGCCGTGGGCGCGCGCGTACGCGTTCAGCTGCGCGGCCCGGCGCGGCGAGCCGGTGCCGATCCGCGCCCCGCGGGGCAGGTCGGTGAACTTGAGGGCGTCCCGGGCGACGAGCGCGTCGCGCGGGTCCTCCCGCTCGGGGACGGCGGCCAGGACCAGCTCGTCGGGCTGCGTGGTCGGCAGGTCCTTGAGCGAATGAACCGCGAAGTCGACCTCGCCCGCGGCCAGCGCCTCGCGCAGCGCCGCGACGAACACACCGGTGCCGCCGATCTGCGCGAGGTGCTCGCGGGAGGTGTCGCCGTAGGTGGTGATCTCGACCAGCTCGACGGGCCGCCCGGTCACCCGGCTCACGGCTTGCGCCACCTGCCCGGACTGGGCCATGGCGAGTCTGCTCCGCCTCGTCCCCAGTCTCAGTGCCTTGTCAGTCATGCCGGTCGGTCCTTGTCGTCCGTGCTGTCCTCGGCGCGGGAGACGGCGGCGACCGCCTCCTGGTCGAGGTCGAAGAGGGTGCGCAGGGCGTCCGCGTACCCGGCGCCGCCGGGCTCGGCGGCGAGCTGCTTGACCCGCACCGTCGGCGCGTGCAGCAGCTTGTCCACCACCCGCCTGACGGTCTGCGTGATCTCGCCCCGGTGCTTGGCGTCCAGGCCGGGCAGCCGCCCCTCCAGGCGCGCGATCTCCCCGGCGACGACGTCGGCCGCCATGGTGCGCAGCGCGACGACGGTCGGGGTGATGTGGGCGGCCCGCAGCGCGGCGCCGAAGGCGGCGACCTCGTCGGCGACGATCCGGCGGACCTGGTCGACGTCGGCGGCCATGGGCGCGTCGGCGGAGGCCTCGGCGAGCGACTCGATGTCGACGAGCCGGACGCCGGGGACCCGGTGCGCGGCGGCGTCGACGTCACGGGGCATCGCGAGGTCGAGGAGCGAGAGCACCGGGGTGGGCCTGGGGATCTGGGCGACCGGCTCCGGCCTGCGCCGCTCGGGGATCCGCCCGGCCAGCGCGGCGGCCGCGGCCAGCGCGGTGATCGCGTCGGCGTCCACGGCCGGGTCGAGGACCAGGGCGGTGCCGGAGTGGGCGCGCGCGGCGCCGTCCCCCGAGGTCTGCGGGCCCGGGGCGTTGTCCACCCAGGCGGCGTGCTGCTCCAGCTCGGAGGCGGCCATCCCGGCGACGGCGGCCTCGCCGAGCACCGAGAACCCGGCGGTGCCCTGCACGGCGGTCAGGTCGAGCGGACAGTTCTCGTCGTCCTGGGGCGCCGCGGCCTGCGGACCGGCGGGGCCCGGGGCGGGGCGGGCGGTCGGGGCGGCGGGGCCGTGACCGGGCCGGGGCACGGTCACGCCGGTGCGGCCCGCGACGGCGTCGGCGATCGTCTCGGCGCTCAGGACGAGGCCGGTGGCGCCGGTGCAGGAGACGGCGAGGTCGGCACGTGTCAGCTCGGCCGGCACCGCGTTCATCGGTACCGCGCGGGCCAGCACGTCCGTCCCGTCGCCCTCGGTGAGGATCTGCGCGAGCCGCTCGGCGCGGTCGGCGGTGCGGTTGGCGATCACGATCTCGGCGACCCCGGCCCGCGCGAGCGTGGCGGCGGCCAGCGACGACATCGACCCCGCGCCGATCACCAGGGCCTTCTTGCCGCGCGCCCAGTCCCGCACGTCCCCGCCCGGGGCGAGCTGCTCCAGGCCGAAGGTGACCAGGGACTGGCCCGCGCGGTCGATGCCGGTCTCGGAGTGGGCGCGCTTGCCGACCCGCAGGGCCTGCTGGAAGAGGTCGTTCAGCAGGCGCCCGGCGGTGTGCAGGGTCTGCGCCTTGGCCAGCGCGTCCTTCATCTGGCCGAGGATCTGGCCCTCGCCGACGACCATCGAGTCCAGGCCGCAGGCGACCGAGAAGAGATGGTGGACGGCCCGGTCCTCGTAGTGCACGTAGAGATGGGGGGTCAGCTCGTCCAGGCCGACGCCGCTGTGCAGGGCGAGCAGCGTGGACAGCTCGGCGACCCCGGCGTGGAACTTGTCCACGTCGGCGTACAGCTCGATGCGGTTGCAGGTGGCGAGGACCGCGGCCTCGGCGGCGGGTTCGGCGGCGACCGTGTCCTGGAGCAGCTTGATCTGGGCGTCCGCGTGCAGCGCGGCCCGCTCCAGCACGCTGACCGGGGCGCTGCGGTGGCTCAGCCCGACGACGAGGAGACTCATGCCGGCATCACGGCGGGCACGTCCCCGTCGGGTCCCTGGTCGGTGGACGGCGTCCGGCGGGCGGCGGGCGCGGCGGCGCCGTCGGCGGCGGCCGCCGCGCTCTCCTCACCGGCCTTGCGCTGCTCGTGGAAGGCGAGGATCTGCAGCTCGATGGAGAGGTCGACCTTGCGCACGTCGACACCGTCCGGGACGGTCAGGACGGTCGGCGCGAAGTTCAGGATGGAGGTGACACCGGCGGCCACCAGCCGGTCGCAGACCTGCTGGGCCGCTCCGGCGGGCGTCGCGATGACCCCGATGGAGACGCCGTTGTCCTCGATGATCCGCTCCAGCTCGTCCGTGTGCTGGACGGGGATGCCGGCGACGGGTTTTCCGGCCATTGCCGGGTCGGCGTCTATGAGGGCCGCGACCCGGAACCCGCGGGACGCGAACCCGCCGTAGTTGGCCAGTGCGGCACCGAGGTTGCCGATACCGACGATCACAACCGGCCAGTCCTGGGTCAGACCGAGTTCACGGGAGATCTGGTAGACGAGATACTCGACGTCGTAGCCGACACCGCGCGTTCCGTAGGAGCCCAGGTACGAGAAGTCCTTGCGCAGCTTGGCGGAGTTGACCCCCGCCGCGGCCGCGAGCTCCTCCGAGGAGACCGTGGGCACCGAGCGCTCCGACAGTGCGGTGAGGGCTCGGAGGTACAGCGGAAGCCTGGCGACGGTGGCCTCGGGAATCCCTCGGCTGCGGGTCGCCGGTCGGTGAGTTCGGCCAGTTGCCACGGTGCTCCTGCGGGTAGAGCGGGGCTGCGGGCGGTCGTACGTACCCAGACCGCCCCGTCGAAAGCAGGCTATGTCTTTGTGAACGCGTGCACAAAGATGGTGTCCGATTTGCCCGGCCAACGTGACCGGGGTCACGCACTTCCCTCCAGGGGGCAAAACCGCTCACGCTCCTCGCGAATCCCGCCCCCCGAGACCAACTCGCCGTCGATCCTAAGCGACGACGGCCGTTCTTGGACTAGTCGGTCAGTGCCTTGCGCAGCCGCCCCTCGTCGACCCGCCAGAACGTGTGCTGCTCCCCGTCGACCAGGACCACGGGGATCTGTTCCCAGTACTGGTCGTGCAGGGCGGGGTCCTCGGTGATGTCCCGGCCCTCCCAGCGGACGCCGAGGTCGGCGCAGACCGCCTCGACCACCGACTGTGCGTCATCACACAGATGACAGCCCGGTTTGCGGACGAGCGTGACGATCCGGTCACGCGGAGCGGCCTTGCGCCGGAAAAGAGGACTCATGCGGTCCATTCTCGCCCGTCCTTCACGGCGCGGTAGCGGAGAGTTCACGGCCTGCGAACCTCTCCGCGGAGGGAAGCGTCCGGCGGACTGGCTATGCTCACGCCATGGCCGCTCTCGGATGGCTCACTCCCCGTAGGCGCTCCGCCACGGCGCGGAGCGTGTTGGCAGGCGAGGCCTCGGCGGAGGCCGCGCGCAGGTCGTCGCAGGACCTGCTGGACGGGCTCGACACCAAGGACAGCAAGGACACCGGGGACACCAGGGACACCGCGGGCCAGGACGCGGAACCGCAGTTCCCGGTCCTCGGCGACGACAGAGCCGCCGCCTTCTTCGACCTCGACAACACCGTGATGCAGGGCGCCGCCCTCTTCCACTTCGGCCGCGGCCTGTACAAGCGGAAGTTCTTCGAGACCCGCGACCTGGCCCGGTTCGCCTGGCAGCAGGCCTGGTTCCGGCTGGCCGGGGTCGAGGACCCCGAGCACATGCAGGACGCCCGCGACTCGGCCCTGTCGATCGTCAAGGGCCACCGCGTCGCCGAACTCCAGTCGATCGGCGAGGAGATCTACGACGAGTACATGGCCGAGCGGATCTGGCCGGGCACCCGCGCCCTCGCCCAGGCCCACCTCGACGCCGGGCAGCGGGTCTGGCTGGTGACGGCGGCCCCGGTGGAGATCGCCCAGGTGATCGCCCGGCGCCTCGGCCTGACCGGCGCCCTGGGCACCGTCGCCGAGTCCTTCGACGGCGTCTACACCGGCAGGCTGGTCGGCGAGCCGCTGCACGGCCCGGCCAAGGCGGAGGCGGTGCGCGCGCTGGCCGCGGCGGAGGGCCTTGACCTGGACCGCTGCGCCGCCTACAGCGACTCGCACAACGACATCCCGATGCTGTCCCTGGTCGGCCACCCCTACGCGATCAACCCGGACTCCAAACTGCGCAAGCACGCGCGCCGACTGGACTGGCGGCTGCGCGACTACCGCACCGGACGGAAGGCCGCGAAGGTCGGCATCCCGGCCGCGGCCGGGGTCGGCGCGGTGGCGGGCGGCACCGCCGCGGCGATCGCGCTGCACCGCCGTCGCCGCTGACCAGAGGCGTTCTGACGGGTCCTCGGACCACGGGCCGACCGGCCTCGACCGGTCGGCCCGAATCGTTTTTCGTACCCCCGCGCGGCGCACTTCAGTCCTGTTGTCGGCGTGCAGCCACAACACGCCCCGATCCCCACCGGAAGACGAAGCTTTTCGATCAACAAGCTGTCATTCTGCGGCACTTGATCGTGCGTCAATCGGTTACAGAAGCGACGTAATCGATGATTTGAGCAACTGGGTGTAGCAGCGCCTGTACGAAGCGTTATTCTCCTCAGACGCAAACCGGTACCTCTCCGTCGCCACGACGGGTGAAAGGTTCCGCACTGCACGTGATGGAAGCTCTGCCTCTGGGAGTCCCGTGTACCCACACGTCGGGGTTGACGCCTCGGGCCTGGCTACGCTGCGCGCAACGGTCCAAGACCTCTTGCGCGGCTTCGTCCCCACCGCGTACGCCGTCCCCGCGCTCGCCGTAGCCACCACGCCCGTCGGCCCTGCCTACGCGCTGGCCGACGGCGGCGCCGCGGTCGGCAGACGGGGTCGCGCGGCCGGCGCCGCCACCGCACGCCGGCCGGCCGCCGACAGCGACAGTGCCCGCATGATGGACCTGGTCGAACGCGCGCAGGCCGGCGAGGCCGACGCCTTCGGGCGCCTCTACGACCAGTACAGCGACACGGTCTACCGCTACATCTATTACCGGGTGGGCGGAAAGGCCACCGCCGAGGACCTCACCAGTGAGACGTTCCTGCGCGCGCTGCGCAGGATCGGCACCTTCACCTATCAGGGCCGCGACTTCGGCGCCTGGCTCGTGACCATCGCCAGGAACCTGGTGGCCGACCACTTCAAGTCGAGCCGCTTCCGGCTGGAGGTGACGACCGGCGAGATGCTCGACGCCAACGAGGTCGAGCGCTCGCCCGAGGACTCCGTCCTGGAGTCCCTGTCGAACGCGGCCCTGCTGGACGCCGTCCGGCGGCTCAACCCCCAGCAGCAGGAGTGCGTGACGCTCCGCTTCCTCCAGGGGCTGTCGGTCGCCGAGACCGCCCGGGTGATGGGCAAGAACGAGGGGGCCATCAAGACCCTCCAGTACCGGGCCGTGCGCACCCTCGCGCGGCTCCTGCCGGACGACGCCCGCTGAGAATCCGACCCCCCGCCCCGGGAGACCGGGCCGAACGGCCCTCGGCGGGCCGCCACCCGTACGCTCCGCAATCGCCAACTCACCATCGGTGAAGCTCTGTTGACTTCGCGGTCCGATCATCCGCCGTCCGTAACCCAAGTGCCGCGCCGCTCGTTGTGCGGGATGCAGGCTCCCTGTGGTCACCCTGGGGGAGCCGACCGTCATGACGAGAGGAGGTGCCGCCCGTGATCGCGAACGTATCGGCGCACCGGCGGGCGAACGCCTTCGCCCAAGCCCTGGAGGAGCAGTCCGCCCCAGGCACGGCGGCCGATCAGACCGAAGGACCCGCCCCGGCCCCGGCCGCCCAGGACCAGACCGAGCAGGGCCGTCTGACGGCCCTCGCGGAGAGTCTCGGCGAGCTGCCACGCCCGAAGCTGGACCCCGAGGTCAAAGTCGTCCAGCGCGCCCAACTGGTGGCCGCGTTCGAGGCCATGCTCCAGGAGGGCGCGGGCGGCGAGGCGACGGGCGCCGCGGTGCCCGAACAGCGGTCCGCCAGGACCCGGGGCACGCACCGGGCGAGCCCGCTGGGCAAACTGCGACCCCGTTCACGGCTGACGAAGGGCCTCGCCGCCGGCGGGCTGAGCGTCGGCGTGGCGGCCAGTGCCTTCGGCGGAGTCGCCGCGGCCAGCTCGGACGCCCTCCCGGGCGACTCGCTGTACGGGCTCAAGCGCGGCATCGAGGACTTCAAGCTCAACTACCTGTCCGAGGGCGACGACGCCCGCGGCCGTGCCTTCCTCGACCAGGCCTCCATCCGGCTGAGCGAGGCCCGCAGGCTGATGGAGCGCGGCCGGGGCGGCCACCTCGACCACGAGTCGCTCGGTGAGATCCGCCGCGCCCTGTCCGGCGTACGGCACGACGCGACCGAGGGCCACCGCCTGCTCCACGAGGCGTACGAGCGCGACCCCGGCTCCCTCGCCCCCATCCAGGCGCTGGACGCGTTCACCCGCGCGCACCGCGAGGCGTGGGGCGCCCTGCGCGACCGCCTCCCGGTCCAGCTCGGCGACGTCAGCAGGGAGGTGTCGTCGGTCTTCGAGGCCATGGACGACGAGGTCGCCCCGCTCCAGTCGCTGCTCCCCCAGCCCCCGGCCCGGAACAAGAACGGCGGGGGGCCCAGCTCCGGCTCCCCCTCCACCGGCGCCCCCGGCACCCGCCACTCGACGACGCCCAGCGCCGGCGGCCACTCCGCGGAGAGCGGCCACTCCAGCAGCCCCAGCAGGTCGGCGGGGTCCGGCAGTCCCGGCGACGGCCTGCTCGGCGGCTCCACCGGCGGCCTGCTCGACCCGCCGAAGGACAGCGACACCGCCTCCCCGTCCGCCAGCAAGCCCCCGGTGACGGGCCCTGACGTGACGATCCCGCCGCTGCTCCCCGGCCTGCTGCCGGGCCTGGGCATCGACAGCCAGGACGCCGAGTAGCCGCACACCGAGACGGGGGTGCCCTTCCTGGAAGGGCACCCCCGTCGACGTCCCGGCGGTGCTAGGGCGTGTCTGACAATGCCCGTCTGCCTCGCGGCGCCATGCACGCACTCCCGCCGCACCGGGCGCAGACCCGAGTACGCCCAGTACGAGGGACTGCGCCCGGCACGCCGAGAGCACGCACCTGACCCCGCGAGGCCGCCCTCCGGGCAACGACGCGCATGGTCAGACACGCCCTAGTCCCCCGACCGGAAATTCTCACCGGCTCGCGATGCCCGGCACGGCACTAGAAGAAGACCGACCTGCGCTGCACCAGCAGCTTGTACAGGGTGTGCTGGATCTGCTCGCGGACCTGGTCGGTCAGGTTGAACATCAGCATCGGGTCCTCGGCCGCCTCCGCCGGATAGCCGTCGGTCGGGATCGGCTCCCCGAACTGGATCGTCCACTTCGTCGGCAGCGGGACCGCGCCCAGCGGACCCAGCCACGGGAAGGTCGGCGTCAGCGGGAAGTACGGGATGCCCAGCACCCGCGCCAGCGTCTTCGCGTTGCCGATCATCGGGTAGATCTCCTCCGCGCCGACGATCGAGCACGGGACGATCGGCGCCCCCTGGCGCAGCGCCGTCGACACGAAGCCGCCACGGCCGAACCGCTGGAGCTTGTACCGCTCCCCGAACGGCTTGCCGATGCCCTTGAACCCCTCCGGCATCACCCCGACCAGCTCGCCCCGGCCGAGGAGCAGCTCCGCGTCCTCCGCGCAGGCCAGCGTGTGACCGAGCTTGCGGGCCAGCTCGTTGGCGACCGGCAGCATGAACACCAGGTCCGCGGCGAGCAGCCGCAGATGGCGGCCCGCGGGATGGTGGTCGTGGACGGCGACCTGCATCATCAGGCCGTCCAGCGGCAGCGTCCCGGAGTGGTTCGCGACGATCAGCGCCCCGCCCTCGGCCGGGATGTTCTCGACGCCCTTCACCTCGACCCGGAAGTACTTCTCGTAGACCGGCCGCAGCAGCGACATCAGGACCTGGTCGGTCAACTCCGCGTCGTAGCCGAAGTCGTCGACCTCGTACTCCCCGGTGAGGCGGCGGCGCAGGAAGGCGAGCCCGCCCGCGATCCGGCGCTCCAGCGCGCTGCCGTCCGGCTCCTCGGGTCCGGGCCGCGCGCCGGAACCGTCCGGCTCGCCCGCCCCGTCGGCCTCACGTGTCACGGGGACATCATCCCGTGTCCGGCTCCGCCCGGACAGCGGCTGGACGTCCCCGGCCTGACGGCCCTCGCCGCCCGTGCGCCGGTTCCCCGCGCCCCGCCGCCGCGCCGGCCGCGGCACCGAACCGGCGCGCGACCGGTCGTCGTCGAACGGAATGACCTTGGCGTCCGCCATCGTTGCTGCGCTCCTCAGTTGGCGCTGTGCGCGGGGTGGGTGCCGCCCAGGGCGGGCAGCGCGGCGATCCGGTCGACGGCCCCGGCGAGGGCCTGCGGCGGCAGCAGCCCGGGGCCCCGGCTGCGCGCGAAGTCCGCGAACGTCTCCGCTGTCGTGTACGCGGGACGGAACCCGAGGGTCTCGCGCATCTGGTCGGTCGCCACCACCCGGCCGTGGGTGAGCAGCCGGATCTGCTCGGGCGAGAAGTCCGTCACGCCGAGGGTGCGCACCAGCGACCCGGCCCAGGTGACCGCGGGCAGCAGCAGCGGCACGGTGGGGCGGCCGAGCCTGCGCGAGCACTGCGACAGCAGCAGCGCGCCGTCGCCCGCGATGTTGAAGGTGCCGCTGTTGAGGGAACCGCGCGCCGGGTCGTGCGAGGCGATCCGCAGCACCTCGATGACGTCGTCCTCGTGGACGAACTGGAGGCGGGGGTCGTAGCCGAGCACGGTCGGCAGCACCGGCAGGTCGAAGTAGGAGGTGAGCGGGGTCTCGGCAGCCGGTCCGAGGATGTTGGCGAACCGCAGCACGCACACGGCGACGTCGGGCCGCCGCCGCGCGAAGCCGCGCACATAGCCCTCGACCTCGACGGTGTCCTTGGCGAAGCCGCCGCTGGGCAGCGACTTGGGCGGGGTGTTCTCGGTGAAGACGGCCGGGTCGCGGGGCGCGGCCCCGTAGACGTTGGTGCTGGACTTCACCACGAGCCGCTGCACCGTCGGCGACTTCTGGCAGGCGCCGAGGAGCTGCATGGTGCCGATGACGTTGGTCTCCTTGACCGTGGTCCGGCTGCCGCTGCCGAGCGCGGTCGCGGTCACGTCGAGGTGGACGACGGTGTCGGCGCCGCTCTCGGCGAGCACCCGCGCGAGGCTGGGCTGGCGGATGTCGGCCTGGACGAAGTCCGCGCCGCCGAGGTCGTGCTCGGGCGCGACCGCGTCCACCGCGACCACCCGGTCCACCTGCGGATCGCGCTGGACGCGCCGGACGAACCGGCCTCCCAGCCTGCGGGCCACTCCGGTCACGAGCACGACCTTGCCCAATGTCAGCGCCTTCCCTAGAGCGTCCGTCCTCAGCCGGGTTCCCCGTCTGCGGCCAACTTAGCGGGTCGGCGCGGCCCTGTGACGACCACCCGACGCACGCGGTGACGGCTTCCCCGGGGCGGCGCAGAACCGTCCGGGAACGGCTGTGGCCCCCCACCGGTACCGGTGGGGGGCCACAGAACACGCTCCTGCGCGTCGCCTACTTCTTGTTGCGACGCTGAACGCGCGTGCGCTTGAGCAGCTTGCGGTGCTTCTTCTTCGCCATCCGCTTGCGCCGCTTCTTGATAACAGAGCCCACGACTACCCTCGCTCACTTCTCATCACTCGGCGTTGGGCGCCATGGGCCCATACGACCTACGAGGGGCTAGCCTACCCGCCTGAGCGCTGAGGTCGTAATCGAGGTCTCCGGGCGGTCCCGGAGTGCGCCGTCAGGCCGTCTCCACCCCCACGTAGCTCTCGCGGAGGTACTCGTGTACCGCCTGTTCCGGGACGCGGAACGACCGTCCCACCCGGATCGCGGGCAGATGACCGCTGTGCACCAAGCGGTACACGGTCATCTTCGACACTCGCATCACCGAGGCGACTTCCGCCACGGTAAGGAACTGAACCTCGTTCAGAGGCCTCTCGCCAGCAGCCATGACACACCTGAACCTTCCGCACTCGACGGCCACCGGCTTCCCCTTCCGGTGACTCTTCGTCGTTGCGTGCTCACTCCCCAATGTAGGGGCGTGTGATGCGAGTGGGGAAGAGGTGCACCCATCGGCGGCCTACTGTGACAGACATGCCCGATTGAGTACGTAGCGGGTCAACGGCAGGTAGTGACCGGGCCGGCCCCTGTCCTCAAGCGGAACGGCGACCGACACCGAGCCCTCGGCCTCCCCGACGAACAGCGCGGGGTCGTCGGTGTCGGCGAGGCCGATGGCCTCGAACCCCAGCTGACCTGCCCCGCAGACCCATCCGTGGTCGCCGATCACCAGCTCGGGGAGGGGCCCTCCGGCGTCGGCCGCGGCCGCCAGCGCGGCCCGAACCGGGAGCGGGGAGTGGGTGTGTGCGCCGGTCGTGCGACCGGGGCGCATGGGTCCGGGTTCGCGCATCAACGCGACTCCCCGTACGTAGTCGAGGTTGTGCGTGCGTAGACCGAACCGGGTCGTTATGTCGACAGAGAGACCCTGCGCGGGGGTGAGGACAGCACATCCCGCCGACGACAGGGCGTCCGCCAACGCGACGTAGAAGACGAGCAGCCGGTGCGGATGACCGGTGCCGAGGAGCACGGGACCGCCACGCTGGGCTACCGCCGCGAGCCGGTCCGCGAAGGCGTCGAGCCCGGCGAGCGTCAGCTCGGGGTCGATCACATCATGGCCCGTAACCTGCCGCGGATCGGCCGAAACCCCACACTTCCGCGCCATCAGCCCGGTCAGGTCCCGCAACCGCCACGTCCACTCGGGATCAAGTCCGAGCAGCACCCGCGGGTCCCGGGCCGCGAACAGACGATAGCTGCGCAGGCTCTCCTCGCGCGTGGCCGCCACGGGTCCGGCCAGCCGCGCGGCCAGGAGGTGGGCGCGCAGGGCGCCGGTGCTCAACACGGAGTAGATGCTGACCCACCGCCCGGACCGGCGGGCCGGGAACGCGGGAACACCGCACGGTCGGCCTAGGGCCGGTCCGACAATCCCGCCCGCACCCGCGCGGGGCCGGGAGCGACCGGACACCTCTCGACACCTGGTGACGAAACAGTTACACAGAGATGCACAACCATCCGCCGGTTTGTCCTGTCTCATCCTGTGTGGACGGCAATGACCAACCGTCCGCGACCCGTTCACCGACCCGATCCGGCACCCGCCGACAGCACAGGGGGAACACCATGCGTCTGTCCCGCACCACCACCGCCACCGCCCTGGCCGTCCTGGCCCTGGGCGGCGCCGTCGCCGCGACCACCCCGGCCGCGGCCGCCACCGCCGCCCCGAAGGCGGCCACCGCCCCGCCCGCGCCCGCCGCCGCCGTCTACAACGGAGCCTGCGGCACCGGCTACCAGGTCGTCGGCTCCACGCCGGTCGGCAACTCCGGGGCGGTCTTCGTCACCTGGAACCAGTCCACCGGCAAGAACTGCGCGGTGACCGTCCGCACCACCACCGGCGCGAAGATCCGCATGTCGGTGCGGCTCGAAGCGGTCGGCACCGGCACCGCGCCCGTCGAGGACAGCGGCCTCTACACGTCCTACGCGGGACCGGTGTACGTCGCCGCCCGCGGCCACTGCGTGAAGTGGTCCGGCACCATCGGCGCGGCCAGCGGCGGCGACACCGGCCACTGCGGCTGATCCCGGGCCGGGGGCGGACCCGACCGGTCCGCCCCCGGCGCGGCCCGCCCGCTCAGGCCAGCAGCCCGCGCAGCGGGTACACCGCCCGCCGGGTCGCGAGCACCGCCTGGTCGAGCCGGTCCGCCGGGTCGTACCCGGCCTCCCACTCCGCCCAGGACACCGGCCACCGCCCGTCCGTCATCCGCCCCGGCGCCAACTGCCGGGTCCGGGCGTACACCTGCTGCCGCCAGCCCTCCGGGATCACCGTCTCCGGCGCGATCTCCCGCCCCGCCGCGATCCCCACCAGATGCGTCCACGACCGCGGGACGACGTCCACCACCGCGTATCCGCCGCCGCCGAGCGCGATCCACTTCCCGTCGGCGTGGGCGTGCGCCAGCTCGTGGCAGGCGACCTGCACGGCCCGCTGCGCGTCCAGCGAGACGGCGAGATGCGCGAGGGGGTCCTCGAAGTGGGTGTCGGCACCGTGCTGGGAGACCAGGACCTGCGGCCGGAACTCCTCGATCAGCTCCGGCACCACCGCGTGGAACGCCCGCAGCCACCCCGCGTCCCCGGTCCCCGCGGGCAGCGCCACGTTCACCGCGCTGCCCTCGGCCGCGTCCGCGCCGGTCTCCTCCGGCCAGCCGGTCTGCGGGAACAGGGTCCGCGGGGTCTCGTGCAGGGAGATCGTCAGCACCCGCGGGTCCTCCCAGAACGCGGCCTGCACACCGTCGCCGTGGTGCACGTCCACGTCCACGTACGCGACCCGCTCGGCCCCCAGCTCCAGCAGCCGCGCCACGGCGAGGGCCGCGTCGTTGTAGACGCAGAACCCCGAGGCGGCTCCCGGCATCGCGTGGTGCAGCCCGCCCGTGAAGTTCACCGCGTGCGCCGCCTCGCCGTGCCAGACGGCCTCAGCCGCCCCCACCGACTGCCCGGCGATCAGCGCGGACACCTCGTGCATCCCGGCGAACGCGGGATCGTCCACGGTCCCCAGCCCGTACGCCGGGTCGGCCGCGCCCGGGTCGAGGGAGGCCGCCTTCACGGCCTCGATGTAGTCCTCCCGGTGCACCAGGCGCAGGGTGGACTCCCCGGCCGGTTTCGCCGCGACGACGTCCACCTCGCGGTCGAGCCCGAACGCGTCGACGAGCCCCCGGGTCAGGGCGAGACGTACCGGATCCATCGGATGGTCGGGACCGAAGTCATAGCCCGTTACCGCCTCGTCCCACATCAGCTGCGCGCGCCCGCTCATGCCCGCCACCGTATCGGTCCTGCCGAGGCGCGAACGAGCGGGCGTACGCCGACGTCACCAGCACCAGCACCATCGGCACCAGCATCGCCCCGCGGTAGCTCCAGGCGTCCCCGAGCGCCCCCACGAGCGGCGAACCCACCAGGAATCCCACGTAGTTGAAGATGTTGAGCCGCGCGATCGCCGCGTCGGACGCCCCCGGGAAGAGCCGCCCGGCGGCCGCGAAGGTCTGCGGCACCAGCACGCAGAGCCCGAGCCCCAGCAGCGTGAACCCGGCCATCCCCACCCACGCCCCGGGCGCCACCGCCACCACGGCGAACCCGCAGGCCGCCACCAGCGCCCCGGCCCGCACCACGACGACGGCGCCGAACCGCCGCACCCCGAAGTCCCCGATGGTCCGCCCGAGCAGCGTCGTCACCATGTACACGTTGTAGGGGACGGTCGCGAGCTGCTCGGAGCTGCCCAGCACGTCCTGGAGGTACTTGGCGCTCCAGTTGGAGACCGTCGAGTCCCCGATGTACGCGAAGGTCATGACCAGGCAGAGCGGCAGCAGCAGCTTGAAGACGACGCTCCCGCCCCCGCTCCCGTCCGCGGCCTCCTCGCCGGGCCCCCGCGGTGTCGCGTCGACGTACCAGCGGCTGCCGGCCAGCGCGGCCGGCACCAGCACGGCGACCACCGGCAGGTACGACACCCACAGCGCCAGGTGCCAGTGCGCCCCCACCCACGCGAGCGACGCCCCGAGGATCCCGCCGAAGCTGTACACGGCGTGGAAGCTCAGCATGATGCTGCGCCCGTACGCCCGCTGGAGGCTCACCCCGAGCATGTTCATCGAGGCGTCGAGCGTGCCCACCGCGAGCCCGAAGCAGCCGAGCGCGACGGCGAGTTGGGCGACGCCGTCACCGGCTCCGGCGCCGAGCAGCGCCAGCAGCACCACGGGCTGGGACCAGCGCAGCAGACGGCTGGGCGGTATTCGCTTCACCAGGTGCTCGGTCGTGACGCTCCCGACCCCGGCGAGGACGGGCACCGCGGCCAGGAAGACCGGCAGCAGCGCGTCGGAGACCCCGTACCGGTCCTGGATCGCCGGGATGCGGGTCACCAGGAGGGCGAAGGCGACGCCCTGGGCGAAGAAGCTGAACGCCAGAGAGGCCCTACCGCGCCGCAGCACATCTGTCATGGCGGCGAGCGTAGGGCCCCTGACTACCTGTGGGTAGATCCGGCCAAAGATGAGTTTCCCTCAGCTTCGTGCCGCTCGGCGCTCTCCCCGGCGACCATCCGCTCCAGGGGTCCGGCGGCGAACGCGCCGCTGACCGCGAAGGTCACGGCCATCACGCCGATCATCAGGACCCCGCCGAGCCAGACCATGGTGTCGACGGGGAGGGTGTAGGCGCCGACGACGCGTGCCACGCACTCGGCGAGCAGGGCCACGCCCCACACGACGGAGAACAGCCGCTCCTTGCGCAGGAAGTCGGCGGACGCGCCCGCCCGCCCCGACACGAGCCGCCGCCAGGCGGCCTCCCTGGCCCGGTCGCCCTTGACCAGGAAGGGCTTCAGCCCGGCGGTCATCATCGGCCGCCCGAGCGCCACCGATACCAGGATGCCGATGCCGACGGTGCTGCTGACCGCGCCGTCCTTGGCGAGCATCAGCCGCGGATCACCGGAGACGAGACTCAGCAGCAGGGAGACGACGTTGACGACCAGGATCAGCCCGGCCAGCGCGTTCACCGTCCGCTCCCTGACGAGGCTCCACCCGGTCCGCAGGGCGGGGATCACGCTGCTCCAGGCGAGCGCGGCGAACGTGCTCGCCCCGAGGGCGTTCCTGAACAGGTAGTACGAACCGAGGGGCACCGCCACGTCCAGCAGCAGCGGCCGGAGGTTGTCGAGCACACCGGGGGTCCGGCTCGCGCTCAGGCCCTGGGACACCGTGTTCGTCGTCATGCCCTCAGCTTCGCGGCCGGGCGGGTGCCCCCGGTAGGAACGATCGTCCGGAGGTCGGCATGACAAGTGTCAGCCCGTCGTGCCGACCGCCGTCATGCCAGCAGGTCGGCCAACCGCGCCATGTCGTCGAAGAGTTGCTCGGGCCCGGCCCCGGCCTCCACGAGCCGCTCGGCGGGCGTCATGGCGGTGAACCCGACGACGTCCATACCGGCGGCGCGGGCCGCGAGGACGCCGAGCGGGGAGTCCTCGACGACCACGCACCGCTCGGCCGGGACGCCCATCCGCGCGGCGGCGTGCCGGAAGAGGGCGGGGTCGGGCTTGCCGCGGCCCACGTCCTCGGCGCTGAAGATCCGCGCGTCGTCGAACCACCGGTCGAGGCCGGTGGTGCGGTGCCCGACCCGGATACGGGCGTGGCTCCCGGAGGAGGCCACGCAGTGCGCCACCCCGTGCTCGGTGAGCCGCTCCAGCACCCCGGCGACCCCGGCGACGGGCTGCAACTCCCGCTCGAACGCGGCGAAGACGCGGCCCTGGAAGACGTCGTCGAAGTCGGTCGGCAGCTTCTGCCCGCTCCGCTCCTCGACGAGGTCGTGCACCCGGTGCAGCGCGGCTCCCATGTAGTCGCGGAGCGAGTCCTCGTACGTGGTGGGGTGTCCCAGCTCGGTGAGGTACGCGGCGAGAAGCCGGTTGGAGAGGGGCTCGCTGTCGACGAGAACACCGTCGTTGTCGAAAATGACGAGGTCATAGCGCATGCACTCAA
>NZ_FMCI01000238.1 GCF_900091845.1 Streptomyces sp. SolWspMP-5a-2 | reverse complement strand
GGGGATCGTCGTCCTGGCGGGGTGGCTCTTCGCCGACCTGCTGCTGGTGCTGGCGCTGGTGTCGATGGCCGACCGCCCCGATCCGCTGGCGGCCCGCGCCGGGCCGTCGCCCGGTGCGAGCGCGTCCGGTGCGCCGAGCGCGTCGCCGAGTCCGTCGCCGACCGGGCCGCGGGGCGTCTCGCGCACCCCGCGCCAGTTCCGGGTGCACGGCAGCGACAAGGGCGATCTGGTCCGGCAGATCCGGGCGGGCACCGAGCCGTGGCGGGGGGACACGGCCGCGCTGGTGCTGACGTTCGGCGGTGGCGGCAGCGGCACGGTGTACGCGCATCTGGTCAACGGGCAGCTCGCGAAGGCCCGTCCGGAGATGTTCGGGCCCCGGATGGCGACCGACGACTACCACGATCTGAGCGAGGGCGCGGAGACGGCGCTGATCCGCGTGTACTTCTACACGCGGCCGGGCGGCTGAGGCGCGAGAGGGGCAGGCGGCGTGGCACGGTGGCGGCCCGGTGAGCGGGTGGCGTGGGACGGTCCGGGCGAGGGGGCGGGGACGTCCCGGCCGCCCCTGCCCGACCTGCCGTGTTTCCCGGCCCTGCGCGGCTGGGCGGGGTGGTGCGAGGGCCTCGCGCGGCTCGGCCTGCGGCACGCGGCCGACCTGCTGCGGCCCCCCGCGCCGGCCGGGACGACGGTGTTCGGCGCCCCGCCGGGGGCCGGGCAGGACGACGGCTTCCGGGTCCTGGACGGCGTCTGGCTGCGCGCCCGCGGCACCCGCTGGCGGCGCGTCGACGAGGAGGCGCTGCGCACGGTGCGGGCCGACTGGTCGGCGTGCGGTGATCCGCGGGCGGCCGGCGCGGTGGCCCTCGTCGACCCGCTCCTCGTGTTCGTGCGGCACGATCCGGCGGGGCTGCGCCGGGTGGTGCTGTGGCAGGTGGCGTGTCTGCTGCGGGACGGTACGGCCGGGCCGACCGAGGAGGCGGCCGTGGCGCTCGGGGTGCACCGGGACGAGGCGCGGTACCTGGCCGCGGCCGTCGCGCTCGGGTTCGCGGCGGACGGTCCCGGCCGGGCGGCGGCGGAGCGGCTGGCCGACGAGTGGCCCGACCGGCGGCTGTGCCGGGCCGAGCGGACTCTCGCCGAGGTCCCCGACACGGGCCGCGACCATGTGCTGGCGGAGGTCGCGCGCGGGGTGCGCGCGCGGCGCGGAGAGGTGGACCGGCTGGTGGCCGAGGCGCGGCGGCTC
>NZ_FMCI01000089.1 GCF_900091845.1 Streptomyces sp. SolWspMP-5a-2 | reverse complement strand
CGTGGAGCCCGCCGAGGTGGCGCCCTGCGTGGGCGAGGTGGCCGCGGACGGCGCCGTCCGCCGCGGGGCGCCGGGCTCCTCCGGGAGCGGCGAGCCGGGCATCTGGTTGCGCGGCGTCTCCCCGGGCCCGGGGACGACGACCCGGTCGGCGTCGCGGACCGCGCCGCCGAGCAGCGAGCCGAGCAGCAGCGTGATGCCGCAGACGATCGCCGTGACCAGGGCGCCCCGGCGCAGCACGAAGACGCGCAGCTCCCAGATGTCGGAGCGGGGCCCGAGCCGCCGCCAGGCGCTGCCCGCGAGCCTGCCGTCCACGGAGTAGACGGGGGCACCGGCGATGATCAGCGGCGACCAGGCGGCGAGGTAGATGATGTCGGGCGCGTCGTAGGCCGGGACCGTCTTCCAGCTGACGGTGACGATGAGCGCCGCCGACAGCAGCACACCGCCCGCGGCGGCCACCCGCTGCCAGCAGCCGAGCACCGTCAGGACGCCGACCAGGACCTGCGCGAAGGCGATGACGAGCCCGGAGCCGACGGGGTGGTGCAGGGCGAACTGGCGCAGCGGCTCGGCGACCTCCCACGGGTGGAGGGTGTTGAGCCACTTCATCATCGAGCCGCGCTTGCCGCCGTCGAAGTAGACGGGGTCGCACAGCTTGCCCATACCGGCGTAGATGGAGATGAAGCCGAGGAAGATCCGCAGCGGCAGCAGCACCACGCCCAGGTTCATCCGGCGGCCCGGGTAGTAGGCGTGCCGGGCCGGGTCGTCGCCGTGGCGGCGGGAGCGCCGGTCGCCGCGCGCGGGCGCGTCCTCGTCGTCGTACCCGGTGAACTGCCGGTCCTCGTACGGGGGTTGCTCGTCGTAGGCGCTGCCGACCGTGCGCATGGGGGGCAGCAGGCGCCCGCCGCCGCTCTCCCCCGAGGTGCGCTGGGGGCCGACGACGGGGTTCTCGACGGTCTGGTCGAGCTGCTGGTAGACGTCGTCGTAGCCGCCCGGCTCCTGCCCGACGCGCGGGATGACCTGGGTGGCGCCGGCGTCGCCCGCGCGCTCGTCGGGGTGCCTGACGCTGCCGCCCCGCACGGCCTGCAGGAGGCGGTGGGCGCCGGTGTCGTCCGGGGCGGACCTGCCGCTCCAGACGACCGGACGGCGGCGGGCGCCGGCGGGCGCGGCGCCTCTGTTCGCCGGGCCGGCGGCGCCCCGGGCGAGGCCCTCGGCGCCGGTCAGGGACCGCGAGGACTGCGGGCGCCGCGACGACGCGCCCAACTGCACGCGGAAGCTCGCATGATTGACGATGACCTGCGCCGGATCGCTCGGCACCTTCACCATGCTCAGCGCGGGAGCGTCGTCGAATCCCGACGAGCGGTCCCCCGTGGGTGTGCGGGGTGTTCTGGTGTCCACACTCATCTAACCGAGTGACGTGTGTTTAGGACACTGCTTTGACCCGCCGGAAGTGTCCGGACCCCGTCAAGCTCGCGCGGGACGCCGGGATTGACCCGCCCGGGTGAGGGCGGGCACAGGTGTTCAGTCGCGTCGGCGTGCCGCCTCGTACAGCACGATGCCCGCGGCGACCCCGGCGTTGAGCGACTCGGCGCCGCCCGGCATCGGGATCCTGACCAGGTGGTCGCAGGTCTCCCCGACCAGCCGGGACAGGCCCTTGCCCTCGCTGCCGACGACGATGACGACCGGGCCGTGCAGCGCCGGGAGGTCGCCGACCTCGGCGTCGCCGTCGGCCGCCAGACCGACGACCGTGATCCCGGCCTTCTTGTACGCCTCCAGGGCGCGCGTCAGGTTGGTGGCACGGGCGACCGGGGTGCGGGCCGCGGTACCGGCGGAGGTCTTCCAGGCACCGGCGGTCATCCCGGCCGCGCGCCGCTCGGGCACGACGACGCCGTGGCCGCCGAACGCGGAGACGGACCGGACGACCGCGCCGAGGTTGCGCGGGTCGGTGACGCCGTCGAGCGCGACGATCAGCGGGTCCTCACCGGCGTCGTAGGCGGCGCTCGCGAGGTCCTCGGGGTGCGCGTACTCGTACGGCGGGACCTGGAGGACCAGGCCCTGGTGGTTGAGGTTGTTGGTCATGCGGTCCAGCTCGGGGCGGGGCGCCTCCATGAGGTGGATGCCGCCGCGCTCGGCCGCGAGCTGCAGCGCCTCGCGGACCCGCTCGTCGTTGTCGATGAACTGCTGGACGTAGAGCGTGGAGGCGGGCACGCCGCCGCGCAGCGCCTCGACGACGGGGTTGCGGCCGACGACCATCTCCGACGTGCCCTTGCCGCCCCGGCGCGGGGTGGGCCTGCGCACGGCCTGCCGGGCCTGGGCGTTGGCGACGCGGTTCTTCTTGTGCCCCTTGCGCATCTCGGCGGGCGGGGTCGGGCCCTTGCCCTCGAGGCCCCGGCGCCGCTGGCCGCCACTGCCGACCTGCGCGCCCTTCTTGCCGGACATGCGGCGGTTGTTAGCGGCCATGACCTACCTGTCTGTGGGAGACGTGCGTGTGTACGTATATGCAGTGTGCCGCCCGGGGGGCCGGGCGGCACAGTCGATCAAGGACGGGACCTACCGGGGGCCGAGGCTCCAGCGGGGTCCCTGTGGTCCGTCCTCGATGGCGAGGCCGGACTGGTTGAGCTGGTCGCGGATGGCGTCGGCGGTGGCCCAGTCCTTGCGTCCGCGGGCCGCCTCGCGCTGGTCGAGGACGAGCCGGACGAGGCTGTCGACGACGCCGTGCAGGTCCTCGCCGCGCTCGGCGCTGTCCCCGGCCCAGTGCGGGTCGAGGGGGTCGAGCCCGAGGACGGCGAGCATCGCGCGCACCTCGGCGAGCCGGGCGACGGCGGCTTCCTTGTCGTCGGCGGCGAGCGCGCTGTTGCCCTGCCGGACGGTGGTGTGGACGATGGCGAGGGCCTGCGGCACCCCGAGGTCGTCGTCCATCGCCTCGGCGAACGCGGGCGGCACCTCGGCGGCCGGTTCGACGGCGGAGCCGGTCTTCTCGATGACGCGCTGCACGAAGCCCTCGATCCGCGCGAACGCCGACTCGGCCTCGCGCAGCGACTCCTCGCTGTACTCGATCATCGAGCGGTAGTGCGGGGTGCCGAGGTAGTAGCGCAGCACGATGGGCCGCCACCGCTTGACCATCTCGGAGACGAGCACGCTGTTGCCGAGCGACTTGGACATCTTGTCGCCCGCCATGGTCACCCAGGCGTTGTGGACCCAGTACCTGGCGAACTCGTCGCCGAAGGCCTTGGCCTGGGCGATCTCGTTCTCGTGGTGCGGGAAGATCAGGTCGAGGCCGCCGCCGTGGATGTCGAAGGCGGAGCCCAGGTACTTGTGGGCCATCGCCGAGCACTCCAGGTGCCAGCCGGGCCGCCCGGGACCCCACGGGGTGGACCAGGTCGGCTCGCCGGGCTTCGCGGACTTCCACATCGCGAAGTCGCGCTCGTCCCGTTTCCCGGTCTCGCCGTCGCCCGAGGGCTGGCGCAGGTTGTCCAGCTCCTGCCGGGAGAGCTGGAGGTAGCCGGGGAACGAGCGCACGTCGAAGTAGACGTTGCCGTCGGCCTCGTACGCGTGACCGCGTTCGATGAGGCCCTGCATCATCTCCACCATCTCGGTGACGTGCCCGGTGGCCCGCGGCTCGTAGCTGGGCGGCAGGCAACCGAGGGCGGTGTAGCCGTCGTTGAAGGCGCGCTCGTTCTCGTAGCCGATGGACCACCACGGGCGGCCCTGCTCGGCCGCCTTCGCGATGATCTTGTCGTCGATGTCGGTGACGTTGCGCACGAACGTGACGTCGTAGCCGCGGTAGGTGAACCAGCGGCGCATGATGTCGAAGTTCAGCCCCGAGCGGATGTGCCCGATGTGGGGTGCCGCCTGCACGGTGGCACCACACAGGTAGATCGAGACACAACCCGCGCTGAGCGGGACGAAGTCACGGATCTGCCGGGCGTCGGTGTCGTACAGGCGAATGGTCACCCCACCAGGGTAGTGGGCGCGGGGCAGTGAAACGCACCGGACTTGTGACTTCGCGACCGACTTGGGACGTCTGTCAGCCCGCGCGCACCACCAGCGCCGTCGCCACCGCCATCAGTCCCTCGCCGCGGCCGGGGAAACCGAGCCCGTCGGTGGTCGCCCCGGAGACCGACACCGGCGCCCCGGCCGCCTCGGAGAGGAGCTTCTCCGCCTCCGCGCGCCGCCTGCCGATCTTCGGGCGCGGCCCGACGACCTGGACGGCGACGTTGCCGATGGCGAAGCCCGCCTCCCGGACGATCCGGGCGGCCTCGGTGAGCAGCACGGTCCCGGAGGCGCCGGACCACTCGGGGCGCCCGGTGCCGAAGTGCGCGCCGAGGTCGCCGAGTCCGGCCGCGGAGAACAGCGCGTTGCAGGCGGCGTGCGCGACGACGTCGGCGTCGGAGTGCCCGGCCAGGCCGGGCCCCTCGCCCTCCCACTTCAGGCCCGCGCACCACAGCTCGCGGCCCTCCTCGAAGGCGTGGATGTCGGTGCCGATGCCGACCCGGGGCAGCAGGGGCGGCCGGTCAGAAGCCATCGTTGAGCCTCCTGCGGGTGAGGACCGCCTCCGCGAGGACCAGGTCGAGCGGCCGGGTGACCTTGAACGCCTCCTCGTGACCGGGCACGACGACGACGCCCAGGCCGAGCTTCTCGACCATGCCCGCGTCGTCGGTGACCTCGTCGGTGACCGTCCGGTGCGCCCTGACCAGGGTCTGCCGGTCGAACCCCTGCGGGGTCTGGACGGCCCGCAGCCGGGCCCGCTCCGGGGTGGCGACGACCGGTTCGGGCGCGCCGGGCGCGGGCGCGGCCCCGACCTCCTTGACGGTGTCGGCGAGCGGCAGCGCGGGCACCACGGCGAGGGCGCCGTCGCGCACCGCCTCGATGACCGCGTCGACGGTGTCGACGGGGACCAGCGGCCGGGCCGCGTCGTGGACCAGCACGATGTCGTGGCCCTCGGGCAGCGCGTCCAGGCCGAGCCGCACGGACTCCTGGCGGGTCTCGCCGCCGGGCACCACCAGGAAGTCGGTGCGCTCGGGCAGCGCGTGCGCGTCCAGCAGCGACCTGACCTCGGCCGCGCCGTCCGGCGGGGCCACGACGACGACCAGGGAGACGGCGCGGGAGGCCGCGAGCGCCCGCACGGCGTGGATCAGCATCGGGGTGCCGCCCAGCGCGCGGAGCGCCTTGGGGGCGCCGGGACCGAGGCGTACACCGCGTCCGGCGGCCGGGATCACGGCCGCCGTCCGGGTTCCCGCGGGCGAAGGGAGCGAATCGTCAGACATCGGTTCCTGTCAGGTTTGTGTGCCGGTCCGGCGTGGGTATGGCCTGGGAAGTGCCGGGCACGACGCCTTGACCGGACCCTTCCGTGACCCCGGTCGAGCCTGCTGCCCGGGCCCGGCACGCCCAGTATCGGGGCTTCCCCGGCATGCGTGGTGCGACGGCTTCCGGGTACGAACATGCCGCAGCGCCCGGCGACAGCTGAGATGTCATCGGGCACCGCGGCATTTCGGTGTGCTTCGTGCTTCGGTGTACTGAGTGCCGAGGCGGGCGGGTGGCCTGCCGTCATGCGTTCAGGACGCGAGAACCTCGTCGAGCAGGGCCTCGGCCTTGTCCTCGTTCGTGTTCTCCGCGAGGGCCAGTTCGCTCACCAGGATCTGGCGCGCCTTGGCGAGCATGCGCTTCTCGCCGGCGGACAGTCCGCGCTCGCGCTCACGACGCCACAGGTCACGCACGACTTCCGCGACCTTGATGACATCGCCGGAGGCGAGCTTCTCGAGATTTGCCTTGTAGCGACGGGACCAGTTCGTGGGCTCCTCGGCGTACGGCGCGCGCAGCACCTCGAAGACCCGGTCGAGCCCGTCCTGACCGACCACATCACGCACGCCGACGAACTCCGCATTGTCCGCTGGCACACGTACCGTCAGGTCGCCCTGGGCGACCTTCAGCACCAAGTAGGTCTTGTCCACGCCTTTGATCTGGCGAGTTTCGATAGCCTCGATCAGCGCGGCCCCGTGATGGGGATAGACCACGGTGTCGCCAACCTTGAACGTCATGTGACAGGTACCCCTTCCGTGGCTATCCAGGGTAACACGGAAACTGCGGGTTCTGAATGGCGTTTTCGCAGGTCAGGGCATATCTCGGGGCTTGACAACAGCAACAGGAACGTGCTTCGCGGGCCGACCGGAAGAAGGTATTCGCAGGTCGGAGCCACTGTTCGAGGGAGCCGAAACCCGTACGTCACACGCATCCGGAGGCCCTCACGAGGGGACGAACGTCCCCATATGTCTGGTTGCAAGCGTGCGACTTCCGCTACTCCGTTCGATGCACGGGAGGCGGGTACGAGACGTTTCCGGAAATGGATCACACCCGCCGCACGGTTCGGCCCGTGATCAATTTCCGGCCGCACCCGGATTCCCCGGATTCCCTTCCGGGGGATTTTCCGGGTGCCGCCATACGTATGCCGAACCTATGACGGAGCTATGCCGGGCGCGGATATGCGAATGACCGGCGCGCGGTCCGGCGCCGCCGCGCGGGCCCCCCTCGGGAGGAACCGGTGCCGCCAGGGGGAGGGTCGGGTGCGGCGGCGCGCGAACGGCTCGGTAACCTGAAGCCGCCGACACATACTTAGGGCGGCTTTACACGTCGCCACGTTCGAGTCAAGGAGTTGCCGCCGCCGTGAGCAGCAGCCTTCGACGCGGCGCCCCCGCCGCCGCCGTCATCGCGTTCTCGATCGCCTCGCTCGCCTCGTGCGCGGCCGGCAACAACGCCCAGACCCTGGAGGTCAAGCCGGACAACGCGGCCACCCAGGTCGGGGTCATCAAGATCCAGAACGCCATCGTCATCACCCAGCCGGACCTGAAGTCGACCGGTCCCGCGGTGGTCTCGGCGACCCTCTTCAACGGCGGCCGCACCGCCCAGACCCTGGACTCGGTCACCCTGCCGGGCACCGGGAAGACCGCGCAGCTCAAGCCTGCGAAGGGCGGCGGCAAGCTGACCGTCCCGGCCGGCGGCTCCCTCGTCATCGGCGGCAAGGGCAACGCGTCCGCGGTCGTCTCCTCCAGCCGTGAGGCCGTCCAGGACGGCAACGCGCAGAAGGTCACCTTCACCTTCAGCAAGACCGGCGCCGTGAGCCTGCGCGCCTTCGTGGTCCCGGCCGAGAGCTACTTCTCGACCTGGGGCCCGACGTCCGTCCCGGCCGCCCCCGGCACCACGCCGAGCGGGTCGTCGTCGCCGTCGGCCTCGGAGTCGTCGTCGCAGAGCGCGGACCCGGCCTCCGGCACCGGCGAGGCCTCGGGCAGCCCCTCGGGCGAGGCGTCGGCGTCGCAGTCGGAGTCGGCCCCCGCCGGTCACTGACCGCGGCGTCCACCCGTACGTGGAGAAGGGCGGGCCCCCGCGAGGGGGGCCCGCCCTTTCTTGTGTGCGCGGGTCGGTCTACGGCTCGAACTTGTAGCCGAGACCGCGGACCGTGACGAGGTAGCGCGGCGCGCCCGGGTCCGGCTCGATCTTGGCGCGCAGGCGCTTGACGTGGACGTCGAGGGTCTTGGTGTCCCCGACGTAGTCGGCGCCCCAGACCCGGTCGATGAGCTGCATGCGGGTCAGCACCCGGCCCGCGTTGCGCAGCAGCATCTCCAGCAGGTCGAACTCCTTCAGCGGGAGGTCGACCTTGGAGCCGGAGACGGTCACCACGTGCCGGTCGACGTCCATCCGGACCGGGCCCGCCTCCAGGGCGGCCGGGGTGACCTCCTCGGGCTCGCCGCGGCGGCGCAGCACGGCGCGGATGCGGGCGACCAGCTCGCGCGAGGAGAACGGCTTGGTGACGTAGTCGTCGGCCCCTATCTCCAGGCCCACCACCTTGTCGATCTCGCTGTCCTTGGCGGTGACCATGATCACGGGGACGTTGGAGCGGCCGCGCAGCTGACGGCAGACCTCGGTGCCGGGCAGGCCCGGCAGCATCAGGTCGAGCAGGACGAGGTCGGCGCCGTTGCGCTCGAACTCGTCGAGTCCGTCGGGTCCGGTGGTCGCGACGGCGACCTCGAAGCCCTCTTTGCGGAGCATGTAGGACAGGGCGTCGGAGAAGGACTCCTCGTCCTCGACGACGAGCACTCGGGTCACGGAAGGACCTCCGGGGCGGGAAGCGGTTCGAACGGGGATGACTCGTCGGACGAGTCGGGGTGTCCGGCCTCGTCGTCGAGGTCGGGGTGCTGCTGTGCGCGGTCGCGGGCAGCCCCCGCCTCCGGCAGTCTCAGGGTGAACGTGGAGCCCTGGCCTTCGGAGCTCCACACGGTGACCTCCCCGCCGTGCGAGGCGGCCACGTGCTTGACGATCGCGAGCCCCAGGCCCGTGCCGCCGGTGGCACGGGAGCGGGCCGGGTCGACGCGGTAGAAGCGCTCGAAGACGCGCTCCTTGTCCTTCTCCGAGATGCCGATGCCCTGATCGGTCACGGCGACCTCGATGGAGTCCCCGCCGGGCGCGCTGGTCCTGCGGGCGGCTATGCCCACGCGGGTGCGGGCCGGGGAGTAGTTGACGGCGTTCTCGACCAGGTTGCCCAGGGCGGCGGCGAGCTGGCCGCGGTTGCCCCAGACGTGCAGGTCGGCGGTGCCGCCCGCGGCCATGGTGATCTGCTTGGTGCCCGCCGCGTGCCGGCAGCGGTCGATGGCCTCGGCGACCAGTTCGTCGACCCGGACCGGCTCGGCGTCCTCCAGCGGGTCGTCGTTCTGCACCCGGGAGAGGTCGATGAGCTCCTGCACCAGGTTGGTCAGCCGGGTCGCCTCGATCTGCATGCGGCCCGCGAAGCGCTCGACGGCCTCGGGGTCGTCGGAGGCGTCCATGACGGCCTCGGAGAGCAGGGAGAGGGCTCCGACCGGGGTCTTCAGCTCGTGGCTGACGTTCGCGACGAAGTCACGGCGGACCGCCTCGATGCGGCGGGCCTCCGTGAGGTCCTCGACGAGCAGCAGCACGAGCCGCGACCCGAGCGGGGCCACCCGGGCGGAGACGGCGAGGGCGTCGCCCCGGCCGGTACCCCTCCTGGGCAGGTCCAGCTCCACCTGCCGTATCTCGCCGTCCCGCCGGGTGTCCCTGGCCATCTGGAGCATCGGCTCCACGGAGAGCCTGCCGCCGCGGACCAGTCCCAGCGCGTACGCGGCGGAGCTGGCCTTGACGACGGCGTCGGCCTCGTCGAGCACGACGGCGGAGGACCGCAGGACCGACAGGACCGTGTCCACGCCGGGCGGGAGCACGGGATCGGTGTGCAGGGAGGTGCGGGTGGGGCGTTTCAGGTCGCGTTCGCTCCAGCGGAACGCCAGCATGGCGATGACACCGGTGAGTACCCCGGCGATCGCTGCCGCTGCGGCGACCGCCGCGTTCACGTCCATGCGACCAGGTTAGGCATGGACGAGCCGCTGGCCACAGCCTCGGAGGTGCGACCTCGAACACTCGTCGCCCAGAGTTCACCTAGGAGCCAGTGGTGGTTCATTTGAGGTGGCGGAAACGGACGCGTACAGGCCGGAACGTGGGAGCGTGGGGGTGCGAAGCGCCGCTTTTCGGCCTTGCCCCTGCCCCGTGGGCCTGCCCCGGGCAGCCCCAGATGATCACGTAGGAGAGGGAACCTGATGCGGGACGCGTACCACGAGGAACTTGATTCGATCGGTGACGGTCTGGTGGAGATGGCCCGGCTGGTCGGCTCGGCGATCGGACGCGCCACGACCGCCATCCTCGACTCCGACCTCAAGCTGGCCGAGAGCGTCATCGAGGCCGACAAGAAGGTGGACGAGCTCCAGCACGACCTGGAGGCGCGGGCGATAGCGCTGCTGGCCCGCCAGCAGCCGGTGGCCACGGACCTGCGCATCGTCGTGACGTCGCTGCGGATGTCGGCGGACCTGGAGCGCTCGGGCGACCTCGCCCAGCACGTGGCGAAGCTGGCCCGGCTGCGCTTCCCCGAGCGCGCCATCCCGCACGACCTGCACTCGACCGTCCTGGAGATGGGCCAGCTCGCCCAGCGCCTGATGGCGAAGGCGGCGGAGGTCATCATCACCAAGGACGTCGACCTCGCGCTCCAGCTGGAGACCGACGACGACGAGATGGACCTGCTGCACCGCACCCTCTTCCAGCACCTGATGGACGACCGCTGGAGGCACGGCATCGAGACGGCGGTCGACGTCACCCTGCTGGGCCGCTACTACGAGCGTTTCGCGGACCACGCGGTGGCGGTCGCGAAGCGGGTGGTGTTCCTGGTGACGGGCGAGCACGCGGCGGACCTCCAGCCCGACATCCAGCCGGAGATCGGCGCGGCGGGGGCGGGCGAGGGGGCGTAGCGGCGTCCCGGGGGGCGGCGCCGAACGGCGCCACAGTGCGCCGTTGATGCGCCCGGCCGAACGGGCATCCAATGGGCGACGGCACCTGCCGCCGCCCCTCGGACTCCCCCCAGGAGGACCCATGGCCGAGACCCCCAGCACGCCCGACCCCACCCAGGAGCGCGAGACGCACCAGCCCGCCGACGTCCGGAGCCTCCCGCTCGTCGGCGCGTGCGGCTGCGGCTCGGGCTGCGGCTGCGGCTGCCAGTCCGGCAGCCCCTGCCAGTGCGGCTAGCCGCCGCACCCGTGCCACCTGACGGGCCCCGGAGCGATCCTCGCGCCGGGGCCCGTCCGCGTGTCCCGGCCCGTCTCAGCCGCAGGGCGGGCGGTAGTCGAGGCGCGGCAGGTACTCCTTCCAGCGCTCCTCGGTGAGGACGTTGCCGGTGCCCGCGCAGATCCGGTCGGTGGCGCGGTCGGTGTCCAGGTTCCAGAGGCGGACGGTGTCGGCGCCGCTGGAGACGCCGAGGACGCTCCGGTCGGGGCTGAAGGCGAGGAAGCTGCCGGTCCTGGCGTTGGGGCTCATGGCCTGGCCGATGGGCGAGGCGGCGGCGGGGTCGGCGACGTCCCAGAGGCGGACGGTGTTGTCGTTGCCGCCGGAGGCGAGCGTGCGGCCGTCGCGGCTGAAGGTCAGGGAGGCGACCGCCTCGGTGTGTCCGGTGAGCGGGGACCCGAGCGGGGCGGCCCGGCGCGGGTCGGCGACGTCCCACAGGCGCACCGTGTCGTCGTCGCTGCCGGAGGCGAGGGTGCGGCCGTCGGGGGCGAACGCGAGGGTGTTGACCGGGCCCAGGTGTCCGGCGAGCGGGGTGCCCAGGAGCCGGGCGCGGTGCCGGTCGGCGACGTCCCAGAGCCGGATCGTGCCGTCGGCGCCCGCGCTGGCCAGCGTCCGGCCGTCGCGGCTGTAGGCGAGGGCGTTGACGTAGCCGGTGTGGCCGGTGAGGAGGCCGCCGACGCGCCGGGGGCGGGCCGGGTCGGTGAGGTCGAGGAGCTGGACGGTGCGGTCGTCCCGGTCGGTGGCGAGGGTGCGCCCGTCGGGGCTGACGGCGAGCGCGGCGGCGCCCGCGTACCGGGTGTCGACCGGGACGGGCGGGCCGTGCGGGACGGGCCGGGCGGGGTCGGCGACGTCCCAGAGCTGGACGGCGTTCTCGACGCCGATCAGGACGGCGAGGGTGCGGCCGCCGGGCAGGAAGGTCAGGGAGCGCAGGGCCCGGTGGCCGGTGGTGAAGCCCCTGCCGAGCGCCGCCGGGCGGGCCGGGTCGCTCATGTCCCAGAGCCGGACGGCGCCGTCGCCGCCGCCGGTCGCCAGGACCTTCCCGTCCGGGCGGAAGGCGCCGACCTGGCCCGGCATGTCCCCGCCCGGCACGGTCCACAGGCGGACCTTGCCGTCGCCGCTGCCGGAGGCGAGGGTGCGGCCGTCGGGGCTGAAGCCGACGGCGTACATCTCGCCGCTGGCGCCCGCGAGGGGTTCGCCGACCCGGGAGGGGTGGGCGGGGTTGGTGACGTTCCAGAGGCTGGCGGTGGAGTCGGCGCTGCCCGCCGCGAGGGTGGTGCCGTCGGGGCTGAACGCGACCGACCAGACGGGGCCGGTGTGTCCGACGAGGGGGCTGCCGAGGGCGCGGGCCCGGCGCGGGTCGGCGACGTCCCAGAGGCGGACGGCGTCGTCCTTGCCGCCGCTGGCCAGCGTGCGGCCGTCGGGGCTGAAGGCGAGGGAGTGGACGGTGTCGCCGTGGCCGGTCAGCGGCGCGTGCAGCGGAGTGGGGCGGCGGGGGTCGGTGAGGTCCCAGAGGCGGACGGTGCCGTCGTCGCCCGCGCTGGCCAGCGTCCGGCCGTCCGGGCTGAAGACGGCGCTGCTGACCCAGCCGGTGTGCCCGGTGAGCGGGGCGCCCAGGGGCTTCGGGCGGGCCGGGTCGGAGACGTCCCAGAGCCGGACCGTCCGGTCGTAGCTCGCGGTGGCCAGGAGCCTGCCGTCGGGGCTGAACGTGGTGAGGTAGACGGGCCCGGTGTGGCCCAGGAGCGGGGTGGCCAGGGGCGCGTTGACGATCGAGACCAGCCGGTTGCCGGTGCCCACGTCGTCCGGGCGCAGCCGGTGGGCGACGAGGGTGAGCTGCGCGGAGAGCGAGGGGTCGGAGTACTGGAAGCGGTCCGCCTCGGCGAGGACCTGCGCGAACACCGCGTCGTCGCGCTGCCTGCGGGCGTCGATCGCCGCCCACCCGGCCAGCACGGCGAGGACCGTCAGCGCGGCGACCGCGCCCCGGCTGAGCAGCCGGGTGCGGCGGCGGACCCGGTTCGACGCGGCCAGGAACTCGGCGGCGGTCCTGGTCAGGAAGGCGTCGCCGGCCGCCCTGGCCCAGGCGTGCGCCTGCGCGAGCCGGGAGCCGCGGTAGAGCAGGGACGCGTCCCTCGCGGACCCCTTCCAGGCGCGGGCGTCCTCCTCCAGGCGCTGGCGCAGCAGGTGGTCGCCGCGGTCCTCGTCGATCCAGCCGCGCAGCCGGGGCCAGGCGTGCAGCAGTGCCTCGTGGGTGATCTCCACGGTCTCCGCGTCCAGCGTCACCAGCCGGGCCCTGACCAGCGCCTCCAGGGACTCCTCCGTCTTTCCCGGGTCGGCCGACTCGTCCGCGAGCTGGCGCCGGGTGCCGCGGCGCCGGGTCGCCTGCGTGTCCTCGCCGAGCCTGACCAGCCGCAGCAGCAGATGGCGGACGGCGGTGCGGGCGGCCGGGTCCAGCCCCGCCCAGGCGCGTTCGGCGGTGGCGGCGACGGCGCCCTGGATGCCGCCGGCCGCCCGGTACCCGGCGACGGTGATCCGGCCGCCGGTGCGGCGCTGCCAGGTGGCGAGCAGGGCGTGCGACAGCAGCGGCAGCACCCCGGAGCCGTGCGCGCCGCGCGCCCCGTCGCCGACCTCCCGCACGATCAGCTCCGCGAGCCCCGGCTCCAGTTCGAGCCCGACGGCCTTCGCGGGGGCGGTGACGGCCGCGCGCAGCTCGGCCCTGGTGAGCGGGCCGAGGACCATGTGGCGGTGCTGGAGGGCGTCGGCGAGTTCGGGATGGGTGAGGCACTGCTCGTAGAAGTCGGCGCGCAGCCCGAGGACGACGAGGACGGGCGGGTCCTCACCGGCGCAGACGGCGTGCAGCAGCCGGACGAAGAGGCGCCGCCGGGCGTCGTCGCCGCAGAGGGTGAACGCCTCCTCGAACTGGTCGACGATGAGAACGGGCCGCGCGAGGGGGTCGGCGGGGCGGCCCGCCGGGCCCTCGGCGCCCGGGGGGTCTGGGGTGCCCGGGGTGCTCGGGGTGCCCGTCGTGCCCGTCGTGCTCGGGTCCCGGGCCCACGCCGTGACGGCGTCCCGGGCGGCGGGGACGAGGCCGGGGGCGTCCGGGGAGCCCGCGGCCCCGGTGACGACGCCGGCCAGGGCGGGTATCAGGGCGGTCAGCGCGGCGACCGGATCGGCGCCGGGCACCAGCCGCGCCGCGGCGCCGTCCCCGAGTGCGGTGACCAGTCCGGCGTTGAGCAGGGAGGACTTCCCCGCGCCTGACGCGCCGACGAGCATGACGAGACCGCCGGTGCGCGCGGCGGAGCGGAGCTGGTCGAGGAGGGCGTCGGTGCTGCGCTCCCGGCCGAAGAACCAGCGGGCGTCCTCGGGCCGGAAGGAGGCGAGCCCCCGGTAGGGGCAGACCCCGCCGACGGCGTCCGCCTCCCGCGCGCCGGGGCCGGTGGCGTCCCCCTCCACCGGGTCGGCGAGGGCCCGTTCCCACAGCCGCTGCCAGTGGGCGATGTCGTAGAGCCCCTCGGAGACGGGCTCGGGCCGGGTCCGGCGGGCCTGCGGGACGAGGACGTGCAGGACGGCGGCGAGGGCGGCGAACTGCGCGGGGACGTTCCGCGCGCGGCGCCAGTCGCTGATGCGCTGCGCGGAGACCCGTACGGGGCGCCCGCGTTCGTCCACGCGCCGCAGACGCGCGACGGCGTCGGAGACGCTCTTGAGGGGCGGGTTCCCGGCCTCCTGGTAGAGCAGCGCGAGCCGTTCGGCGAAGGCGGTACGGACCGTCGAGGCGGAGCCCAAGACCCTCCCCCGTTCTTCCCCTCACGACGCCGGCCGTCCGGACCGGAAAACCCAGCGTACCTGCCTGACCTGCGGAGACGTAGGCCCGGAAAGGGTCCGAACTCCCCCCGCCACCCGCCCCCTTGGCAGGATTCCCCCCGGAACGTCCGGTACCGGTCCCCGCGAGGGGAGGGACCGGTGCCACGGGCGTCCGATCCCCGCGCGGGGGGGGCGTCGGGGGGATGCTTGCGGGGGCGGGGGGGCGTCTGCGGGGGCAGGTGGGGGACACGTGGGGGGACATGTGGGGGCGCCTGCGGGGACCCGTGGGGGGCACCTGCCGGGGGGCCTGCGGGCGGGAATCCACGCTCCCGGCTGCGGCGACGGGGATGCTTGCGGCGACCGAGCAGGCTTGCCGGCATTCGCCGCACCTGACGACCCGGTCCGGCCCGGCCGGGCCCGGCCACAGCAAAAGCCCCCGCCCGCGAGGTGGACGCGGGTCGGGGGCTCGGGGGTCGGGCTACTTCTTCTTGCCCTGGGTGTTGGCGGGGATCTTGGTGAGCTGGGTCTTTGCTGGTCAGGGGTGGTGGGCTCGTGCACCTGGTGGTCGTTGTCGGTCGTCATTGGCCACTGTTGAGCGGCCTCGGACGGCCCAGCGACGGCCCAGCCATGGGCACGCTGAACGGCGTCAGCCGACGGAAGCGGCTCGCCACTGCGCGGTGATGCAGCCCTCTTCCATGTGCCACCACTCTTTGGTCACCCCGTGCCGGAGCAGCCTCTGCACCTTGGCGAGATCAGCGGTGGGTGGGACGTCCAGGGCAACCATGCGGAACCTTTCGATGCCCTCGCCGTCGACGCCGAGTTTGTGGAACGCGTTGATCACGCTCTGCCGTGCTGCTCCCGAACCGCCGTCTCGGAGGACGATGAGGCGGATGGCGCAGTTCTCCGAACGCCGGACCACGTCGCCGGCCCACCGCACACCTTCCTCGTCGGGCTGGGTGGCCACGACGTCCCCGCAGGCGATGCCGCGGACGAACCACGGGATGTTGTCGAGCCGTGCGGTGCCGTCGCCCTGGTCGACCGCCCACAGACTCTCCACCGACGCCGGGGGCCAGTCGTCCTCGATCTCCAGCCGGAAATGCACCTTCACGTAAGGGCCTTCGGGGGTCGTCATGGTGCCCAGGATGCACAGTTCTGCCACGTCAGCCGCAGGTGGGTGACGGGAGAGGTCTGCTCAGAGTTGGACGCAGATTCGTCTGCGCCTCAGCCGACGACAGTCAGCCACTACGGCGGGGGTGTGCCGACCAGAGCAGGCCACGACGGCCGACCCTTGACGACGATGCCGGAGCCCTCAGCTTGGGAAACTGCGGGCCCTTGCGGTTACCGACAGGCGCGTCGCCCCCTGGACGCCGGAAGGCGTCTTCGCCGTCCGGGCCGGCATGCCCGAGCGGTTCCGGGCCATGGTCGACCTGGGAGGCGGCTGCGGGTTGCGACAGGGCGAGATTCTCGGCGTGGCCGTCGACGCGATCGACTTCGAGTCGGACACATTGCACGTGGTCCAGCAGCTCAAGCTGAGCCGAAGCAAGGCAGTGTTCGCGCCGCCCAAGGGGGGCAAGCTCCGGGACGTGCCGCACCGGACCGCGCGGAGGTCACGTCTGGCGGACGTCGCTCAACGAGGAGGCGTGGAAGCGGGCACTGGCTGCGGCTGGCGTGATCCCCGAGCGGAAGCCAGGCGAGCCGTACGCCGGGTCCCGCGAGAACGGTATGCACGCGCTACGGCACTTCTACGCCTCGGTGCTCTTGGACGCGGGAGAGAACATCAAGGCCCACGCCGAGTACCTCGGCCACTCGGACCCGGGCTTGACCCTCCGGGTGTACGCGCATCTGATGCCGTCCAGCCAGGAGAGCACACGCAAGGCCGTGACGGCTTGTCTTCGACGCCACCAGAACTTTGCGACATGACGGCTGAGGGCTCATACCCTCCGAACCGGAGAGGGGCGGGTGAAGCAATGACAGACAGGCACTTCTTGCTGGTGTGCGACGACGTTCCTCAGGACGTGGTGCTCACCGACCCTGGTATCCGTGTGATGGACGTCGTCCAGGTCGTGCGTCGGCTGACGGGGCTGAGCCTCTGGCGCGGCAAGATCCTGGCGGCGCAGGTTCCCGCAGTCATCCTCACCTGCGTGTCCGAGGAGGACGCGGCGGCAGCCGTCTCGGCCCTCCGCGATGCGGGGGCCCGGGCAGAGACAAGAGGGCAGCCGGAGCCGGACTTCCTGAAGCACTGAGTACGGCCCGATCAACCGGCCAACGGCCCAGAGACGGCTCACGCCTACCAAAAAAGCCCCCTACCGACGGAGAACCCGCAGGCAGGGGGCTTGATCAGCGCTGCTTACTTCTTCTTCCCCTGGTTCTTGACCGCCTCGATCGCTGCCGCCGCCGCGGCCGGGTCGAGGTAGGTGCCGCCCGGGGTCAGCGGCTTGAAGTCGGCGTCCAGGTCGTAGGACAGGGGGATGCCCGTCGGGATGTTCAGGGACGCGATGTCCGCGTCCGAAATGCCGTCGAGGTGCTTGACCAGGGCGCGGAGGCTGTTGCCGTGGGCCGCGACCAGGACCGTGCGGCCGGTCAGCAGGTCCGGGACGATCGCGTCGTACCAGTACGGCAGCATGCGGTGGACGACGTCCTTGAGGCACTCCGTGCGCGGGCGCAGCTCCGGCGGGATCGTCGCGTAGCGCGGGTCGTCCGACTGGGAGAACTCGGTGCCGTCCTCGAGGGCGGGCGGCGGGGTGTCGTAGGACCGGCGCCACAGCATGAACTGCTCCTCGCCGAACTCGGCGAGCGTCTGGGCCTTGTCCTTGCCCTGGAGAGCGCCGTAGTGACGCTCGTTCAGGCGCCACGAGCGGTGGACGGGGATCCAGTGGCGGTCGGCGGACTCCAGCGCGAGCTGGGCCGTGCGGATCGCGCGCTTCTGGAGGGACGTGTGGACCACGTCGGGGAGAAGGTCGGCGTCCTTCAGCAGCTCGCCGCCGCGGACCGCCTCCTTCTCGCCCTTCTCGTTGAGGTTCACGTCCACCCAGCCGGTGAACAGGTTCTTCGCGTTCCACTCGCTCTCGCCGTGGCGGAGGAGGATCAGCTTGTACGGTGCGTCGGCCATGGGTCAGAGCGTAATCCACCTGTTCGGGGCCCGTCGCAGGCGCCCGGAGGCCGGACAGTTGACGGCATTTGTTAATCGGGTGGCTCGGGTGAGCGCCGCGAATGTAACTTCCCCATGTCGCCTCAGACACTTACCCACTGTTGTCGGTCCCGGGGGAGAACCATGCCGCTCGCCAGCCTCAGACGCGCCGCCCAGGAGACCGTCTCCGGCCTGCCCCGTGACTTCTGGTGGCTGTGGACCAGCACCCTCGTCAACCGGCTCGGCGCGTTCGTCGCCACCTTCATGGCCCTGTACCTGACGATCGACCGCGGCTACAGCGCCTCCTACGCGGGCCTCGTCGCGTCCCTGCACGGGCTCGGCGGCGTGCTCTCCTCGCTGGGCGCCGGGGTGATGACCGACCGGCTCGGGCGCCGCCCCACCCTGCTCGTGGCGCAGTCCGCGACGGCCGCCTCGGTCGCCCTGCTGGGCTTCATGCACCACCCCGTCGCCATCGCCGCCGTCGCCTTCCTGGTCGGCATGGCGTCGAACGCGTCGCGGCCCGCCGTGCAGGCGATGATGGCGGACATCGTCGCGCCCGAGGACCGGGTGCGGGCCTTCTCCCTCAACTACTGGGCCATCAACCTCGGTTTCGCGATCTCCTCGGTGGCCGCCGGGTTCATCGCCGAGTTCAGCTACCTCGCCGGGTTCCTGCTGGAGGCCGGGATGACGGCGGTCTGCGCGGTCGTCGTCTTCCTGAAGCTGCCGGAGTCCCGGCCGCAGCGGACGCCCGCCGAGAAGAAGGCCGCGGACGAGATCGGCCTCGGCACGGTGCTGCGCGACGGCCGGTTCATGGGCGTCGTCGGGCTGTCGTTCCTGATCTCGGTGATCTTCCAGCAGGGCTCGATCGGGCTGCCCGTCGCGATGGGCGCGGCCGGGTTCACACCCGCCGACTACGGCACGGCCATCGCCGTCAACGGGGTGCTGATCGTCGTGCTCCAGATCCCCGTCACCCGGTTCATCGAGCACCGCGACCCCAAGCGGCTGCTGGTCGTGTCGGCGATCCTCGCCGGGTACGGCTTCGGGCTCACCGCGTTCGCCGGGTCGGTCGGTGTCTTCGCGCTCACCGTCTGCGTGTGGACCCTCGCCGAGATCGTGAACGCGCCGACCCAGACCGGTCTCGTCGTGCGCCTCTCCCCCGTCCACGGGCGCGGCCGCTACCAGGGCATGTACACGCTCTCCTGGGCGGTCGCGGCCCTGGTGGCGCCGCTGATGTCGGGCTTCGTCATCGACCGCTACGGCGCGCAGTGGCTCTGGGGCCTGTGCGCGGTCGTCGGCACGGTGGCCGCCGTGGGGTACGCGGCCCTGATGCGGGGGCTGCCCCCGATCAGCGAGACCGTCACCGCGACGGCCTCGACGGCGGCACCCACGGGAACCGCGGAGTCGGCGGGAACGGCGGGAACGGCGGGAACCGGGGCGGTCGGGGCGGAGGGCGGCGGCCTCTCCGGCGCCGCCGGGCGCTCGGACGCCACCTCGCCCGTCGTCTGAGACGGCGGTCGGGCTGCGACCGCCCCGCGCGGGCGCCCGGCGAGCCCCCGCGGTCTGCTCACGGGTGCATCCGTGCCCCCTTCAGCACCTTGTCCACCGCGTTCCTCGGGCCGTACACCGAGAGGCCGACCAGGTCGAGGGCGGAGGTCGGGACCGCGCGGACCGCCGCCCGGTTCGCCTCGTCGTGGCCGGTCGCGAAGAGGTCCGCCGTGAAGACGGCCCTCGGCAGCGCGCGGGACAGCGCCTTCGCGTGGGCCGCCGTCAGGGTCTCCTTCGCGCCCTCGAAGACCAGCACCGGCTGCCGGAACATCGGCAGGTAGCCGACCCCGTCGGCGTCCTCGTACGGCTCGCCGATCACCTCGGGCAGCCGCGACCCCAGGCCGCTGACCAGGAACGCGGTCACGTTCAGCCGCTGCCAGGGCTCCAGGTCGTCGCGCAGCAGGACGGCGAGCTTGGTGTCGAAGCGGGGCACGGCGGGGGCGGTCGGTTCGCTGTTCATGGAATGAGACTGCCGGGCCCGGTCCCGCCCCGTCTTGTACGTTCTTTGCATGGCCGCCCAGCGCCCCCAGCGGGAAGTGTCCGCCTGGCGCCCCCGGGTCTCCGGTGTGGTGGAGGTCTTCCACGCCCGGTTCACCGAGTACGCCTACCCGATGCACGTGCACGACGCGTGGACGCTGCTCATCGTGGACGACGGCGCCGTACGGTACGACCTCGACCGGCACGAGCACGGCACCCCGCACGACACCGTGAGCCTGCTGCCTCCGCACGTCCCGCACAACGGCGCCCCCGCCACCGCCGACGGCTTCCGCAAGCGCGTCGTCTACCTGGACGCCAGTCACCTCCCGGACGACCTGATCGGACCGGCCGTCGACGGGCCCGACCTGCGCGACCCGCTGCTGCGTCGGCGCGTCGGGCAACTGCACACCGCGCTCGCCCGCCCCGGTGAGGAACTGGAGGCCGGGAGCAGGCTGGCGCTCATCGGGGAGCGGCTGCGGGCGCACCTCGCCGCCCGGCCGTCCGCCCGGCCGTCCGCCGATCCGGTGCTCGCCCGCCGACTGCGCGACCTGCTCGACGAGCACGTCGTCGACGGGCTCGCGCTCGACGACGCCGCCGCGCTCCTGCACGCCCATCCCGCCCATCTGGTACGGGCGTTCAGCCGCGCGTACGGCATCGCGCCGCACCAGTACCTGATGTCCCGGCGCGTCGGCCGGGCCAGACGGCTGCTGCTGGAGGGCGGTCTGCCGGGCGAGGTGGCGACGCTGACCGGCTTCTACGACCAGGCCCATCTGACGCGCCACTTCGGCAAGTTGGTGGGAGTCCCGCCGGGACGGTACCGGGCCGGGTGCGGGGTACGTCCGGTCCCGTAGATCGGTCCGGCCTGGCGGTTCGGTGGACCGGTGGACCGGTGGACCGGCCTAGCGGTTCGGTGGACCGGTGGACCGGCCTACCGGTTCGGCGGACCGGTCCCGCCTACCGGTCCGGTAGGACGTTCCTGTGGATCGGTCCGGTAGGTCCGGCGCCGGTCGGGAGGAGCCGGAGCCGGAGCCGGGAGGGGGCGGGCCCTCCGTGCGAGGGGGTTCGGTGCGCGGGGCGGTCAGTCCGCCGGGCGGTGCGTCAGGTGCGTGAACGCGTCGAGGTTGCGCGTCGACTCGCCCCGGGAGACCCGCCAGGCGTACTCCTTGCGGATCGCGGCGGCGAAACCCAGCTCCAGCAGGGTGTTGAAGGCGCCGTCGGCCGCCTCCAGGATCTGGCCGAGGAGCCGGTCCGTTTCCCGCGGGGTGATCGCGGGCAGCGGCAGCCGGCCGGTGACATAGACGTCGCCGAGCCGGTCGACCGCGTAACTCACGCCGTACAGCTTGAGGTTGCGCTCCAGGAGCCAGCGGTGGACGCCCGCCTCGTTCTCGTCCGGGTGGCGGATGACGAAGGCGTTGAGGGAGAGCGAGTGGCGGCCGACCCGGAGCGAGACGGTCGTCGACAGCTTGCGGGTGCCCGGGAGTTGGACCACGTAGGTGCCCGGCTCCGGGCTCTCCCACGCCAGCTCGGCGTCCTTCAGGACGTCCTCGACGACCCGGGCGGCCTCCTTCTGCGCGTCAGCATCAGCCATGGTGGGAGCGTACGCGACGGCGGTGCGCCTGGGTCGCGGCCGTGTAGACGTCGGCCGTCGCGGCGGCCGAGGCGTTCCAGCCGAAGGCGCGGGCGTGCCGGGCCGCGTTCGCGCCCAGCTCCGCCGTCAGGTGCGGCCGGTCGGCGAATTCGCGCAGCACGCGCGCGTACCCGGCCGGATCGTGCCCGCGCACCAGGAACCCGGTCTCGCCGTCGCGCACCGCCACCGGCAGACCGCCGACGGACGCGGCCAGCACCGGCGTGCCGGTCGCCTGCGCCTCGATGGCGACCAGCCCGAACGACTCGCTGTAGGACGGCATGACCAGCACGGACGCGGCCCTGAACCAGTCGGCGAGCTGGTCCTGCCCGACCGGCGGGCGGAACCGCACGACGTCGGCGACCCCGAGCCTGGCCGCCAGCTTCTGCAACCCCTCCGGCTTGGCGAGGCCGCTGCCGCTGGGGCCGCCGACCACCGGCACGACGATCCGGGAGCGCAGCTCGGGCCGCTCGTCCAGCAGCACCGCCACCGCCCTGAGCAGCACGTCGGGTGCCTTCAGCGGCTGGATGCGGCCCGCGAAGAGCGGGATCAGGGCGTCCTGCGGGAGCCCGAGGCGGGCGCGGGCCGCGGCCCGGCCGTCGGCGGGCCTGAACCGGTCCAGGTTGACGCCCGGATGGACGACGGCGACCCGGTCGGGGTCGGCGTCGTAGTGCCGCACCAGCTCGCCCGCCTCCTCGGCGGTGTTGGCTATCAGGCGGTCGGCGGCGGAGACGACCTGGGTCTCCCCGATCACCCGGGCCGCGGGCTCGGGGCTGTCCCCGGCGGCGAGGCTCGCGTTCTTGACCTTGGCCATGGTGTGCATGGCGTGCACCAGCGGGGCGCCCCAGCGCTGGGCGGCGAGCCAGCCGACGTGGCCGGAGAGCCAGTAGTGCGAGTGGACGAGGTCGTAGTAGCCGGGGCGGTGCCCGGCCCACGCCTGCATCACGCCGTGCGTGAAGGCGCAGAGCTGGGCGGGCAGATCCTCCTTGGCGAGGCCCTCGTAGGGGCCCGCGTCCACGTGCCTGACCAGGACGCCGGGGGCCAGCTCGACCGTCGGCGGGAGGGAGGCCGTCGTCGCCCGGGTGAAGATCTCGACCTCGATGTTGATCTCGGCGAGGCACTGGGCGAGTTCCACGATGTAGACGTTCATGCCGCCGGCGTCGCCGGTGCCCGGCTGGTGGAGCGGTGAGGTGTGCACGGACAGCATCGCGACGCGGCGCGGGCGGCGGTGCAGCCGGAGCCGCGAGGGCGCGCTCGGCGAGCGGCGCCCGAACCTGCCGGCGTACTGGCTCACGTGGCGTTCCTCCTCGCTGCGGGCATGCCGGACGGAGGACCCGGTGCGCCCTCCGAGGCGGTTCAACAGCCACGCGGGCGATTCCCATTCCCGACGGCCTCGCGCGCGAGTGCTTTTATCGAATCATTACCTTCGATCTGTGAACCGGCGAGGCGGGGAGCTCCTGGGAACAGGCTCGCGGACGGGCGGGCTCGGAGAACAGGCCAGGTGGGAGAGGGGCGCGGGCTCGGAGAACAGGCCCTGTGGGGGGGGTCGCGGGCTCGGAGAAGGGGTCCTGAGAGCGTGCGGGCTCCGGGAACGGGCTTCCGGGGCGGGTCGGCGCACGTATTCAGGGAGCTGTCCGGGTGGCCTGGGCCGGGGGCCCGTCGAGGGGTCCGCCCCGGCTTACCCTCGTACCCATGACAGCCCGCGCAGCCGCCCGCCCCGTGGGAACGGTGACGCGCGGCACCACCAACCCCAACCGGCTGCGCCGCATGGACCGCTGGATCGCCGCCACGCACGGCGCCGAGCTGCGCCGCGCCGACGCCCCGCTCGCCGTCGACCTCGGCTACGGCGCCGCCCCCTGGACCGCCGTCGAGCTGCTCGGCAGGCTCCGCGCGGTCGCCCCGCGCGCGTGCGTGACCGGCGTCGAGATCGAACCGGCGCGGGTCGCGGCGGCACGGCCGTACGAGCGCGACGGGCTGGTCTTCCGGCACGGCGGGTTCGAGCTTCCGGTGCCCAGGCCGCCGTCCCTGGTGCGCGCGGCGAACGTGCTGCGCCAGTACGACGAGGACCAGGTCGCCGCCGTCTGGCAGCGGCTGTGCGGGCGGCTGGCCCCGGCCGATCCGGCGTCCGGCTCCCGGGGCGGGCTGCTGGTCGAGGGGACCTGCGACGAGATCGGGCGGCGGCACGTGTGGGTGGCGCTCGGTCCCGAGGGCCCGCGGACGGTGACCTTCGCGACCCGGCTCGGCTCCCTGGAGCGCCCCTCCGACCTCGCCGAACGCCTCCCGAAGGCGCTGATCCACCGCAACGTGCCCGGCGAACCCGTGCACGCCTTCCTCCGTGACTTCGACCGCGCCTGGGCCGCCGCCGCGCCCTACGCCTCCTACGGCGCGCGGCAGCGCTGGATGCGCGCGGTGCGGGCGCTCACCGCGGACTGGCCGGTCACGGACGGTCCCGGCCGCTGGCGGCAGGGCGAAGTGACCGTGGCCTGGGGGGCGTTGGCCCCGCGCGGATGAACGGGACCCGGGGCGGGTAGAGAACGCCCCGACCTCGCCCGTCGCGCCGGGAACGATCGCCGCGGGCCGTTCGTCACAGAGACGGGGACATCGTCACGCCCCGTGCACGGCGGCCGCCCGCCGGGCGCGGGGAGGGGAAGCGGGGCACCGCCGACCGGGAGCCCCGACGGGAGCGGAAGGGAAGGCGGGCGAAGGGGGAAGCGGACGGGGACGGGGACCCGGACGGGGACGGGAAGGGGGAAGTCGGACTTCCACCTGCCTCTGTCGTTCTGGGCACGGCCGTGGCACGATCCCCCAGGCACCGTAAGTTACTGACGGTAAATCAGGTGGGGGGATGCGTATGGGTACCGGCAGACGCGGTCTGATCGCCATGGCCGTGACCGTCGTGTGCGGGGTCACCGTGCTGGCGGCGCCCGCCACGGCGTTCGCGGCCCCCGCCCCGCTCCCGTCGAAGGCGCCGACGTCCGCGGCGAAGGCGTCGCCCACCCCCGCGTCGCCCACCCCCTCCGCACCCTCGTCGTCCGCCTCGCCCGGCACGTCGGCGCCCGCACCCAACAAGGACCTCGAAGCCGTCCGCGAGAAGCTGGAGCGGCTGTACCGCGAGGCGAGCGTCGCCACCGACTCCTACAACGCCGCCGAGGAGAAGGCCGAGCGGCAGTCCGCGGCCATCGTCGAGCTGGCGAAGAAGATCGTCGCGGGCCAGGAGAAGCTCGCCGACCTGAAGAAGCGCGCGGGCGCGGCCGCCGCCTCCCAGTACCGCACCGGCGGCCTCCCGGACGAGGCCCAGTTGCTGCTCAGCGACGACCCGCACGACTTCCTCGACGGCGCGGGCCGGGTGCTCCAGGGGCAGCGCGCGACCAAGGGGCTCATCGGGGAGGTCGCCAGGACCCAGCAGGACCTGGAGCAGTACGCCGCGGACGCCTCCGCCCAGTGGAAGAACCTGGAGGCCAACCGCAAGGCGAAGGACGCGGCCCGCACGAAGATAAAGAAGCGGATCGCGGAGGCCGAGAAGCTGGAGTCCCGCCTCGAGAAGGCGGAGAAGAAGCGCCTCGCCGAGCTGGAGGCGGAGGCCGCCCGCCGCGCCCAGACGGCCTGGCTGGACTCCGGGGCGCTGGACGACGCCGGCGGCAAGGCGACGACGGCCGGGGCGAAGGCGGTCGCGTACGCCACCGCCCAGATCGGCAAGCCGTACGTGTGGGGCGCCGAGGGCCCGGACAGCTACGACTGCTCGGGGCTGACGTCCCAGGCGTGGGCGAGCGCGGGCGACCCCATCCCGCGGACCTCCCAGGAGCAGTGGAAGCAGTTGCCGCACGTCGCCGTGAAGGACATGCGGCCCGGCGACCTGGTCATCTACTTCGACGACGCCACCCACGTCGGGATGTACGTGGGCGACGGCGCGATCGTGCACGCCCCGCGACCGGGCCGGACGGTGACGATCGCGGGCGCGGGCTCGATGCCGATCCTCGGGGTGGTCCGCCCGGACGCGTGAGGCGGCGCACCTCCGCGCAGCCGCGTCGACGGGCCCGCGGCCACGTCGGAGCGCGGGCCGTGCGGCGAGGAGCGGGGGCGCGTGATCCGGGTCGGGGCGCGGGTGCGTCCGGCGGGGAACGGGGGCGCGTGATCCGCGTGTGATTGTGGTCCGTCCGCCGGGGACCGGGATCGCGTGGTCCGGGTCGGGGCGTGGGTGCGTCCGTCTGAGACCGGGGTCACGTGACCCGGCCCACCCGGCCTCGGCCCCCACCGCGCGCCGACGTGACGTTCGTCATTGTCCCAGCTCACCAGCCTGTCCAACTGCGGTGGGGATCAGCGCATATGACGGCGGCTCCGTGCCGGGAGGCGTGGCCCGCGCCATTCCGCTGCGGCGCCGACACCCGCTATGGTCCCGGTCGGTGGGTCGAGGTCCCTCGCCCCGCCATGCCCTCGGGGGGAGGGAAGGAACCCAGGAAGATGCCCGTACCCGTACCGCGGCAGAGAGCGATCCCGGCCGTGGAGAGTGGTCAGGCGCCGGCCGCGCCTTCCGGTGGCGGCCCCTCCATAGACGAGGGTCCGCGCACGCCGGACACCACGACGACCGCGCGACCGCAGGTCACGACACCGGACACCACCGCGTCGTCCACCCCTGCGCCGAACATCCCGAACACCCCGCCCCTCACGCTGCTGCTGATCGAGGACGACCCGGGCGGCACCACCGTCGTGCCCGAACTGCGGGACGCGGCCGACCGCCCCATCCGGGTCCGCAGCGCCCGCAACCTCACCGAGGCCGCGCGGCTGCTCACCGACGACGTCCACTGCATCCTGCTGGACCTCGCGCTGCCCGCCCGCGGCAGGACCGACCCGGACGCCGACAGGACCGACAAGGCGGCCGACGCGCAGGAACCCGGCGACTCCGGCAAGCCCGACGAACTCGGTGTGCTGCGCGACGTCCTCGCACTGGCGCCCCGGCACGCCGTGCTGGCGCTCACCGCGTCCGACGACGCCGAGCGCGGCGCCGAGGCGGTCCGGGTCGGCGCCCAGGACTACCTCTTCCGTGACGAACTGGACGCCCGGCTGCTGAGCCGCGCCATCCGGTACGCCGTCGAGCGCAAGCGGTCCGACACGGCCGAGCGGCGGCTCGCCGAGGGCCGGGTCCGCGCGCAGGAGAACCGCCGCCTGGAGCGCGGCCTGCTGCCGACTCCGCTCCTGGACGGCTCGCCGTTGCGCTTCGCCGCCCGCTACCGCCCCGGCCGCTCCCGCGCGCTGCTCGGGGGCGACTTCTACGACGTCGTGCGGACCCCGGACGGCACGGTGCACGCCATGATCGGCGACGTCTGCGGGCACGGGCCCGACGAGGCGGCGCTCGGTGTGGAGCTGCGGATCGCGTGGCGGGCGCTGACCCTGGCGGGCCTGTGCGGCGACGAGCTGCTGGGCACGCTCCAGCAGGTCCTGGAGCACGAGCGCTCCGACGACGAGATCTTCGCGACCCTGTGCGCGGTCGACATCGCGCCCGACGGCCGCCGGGCCGGACTCTGCCTGGCCGGGCACCCGTCGCCGCTGATCGCGCGCCCCGGCCGCCCGGCGCGACTGCTCCCGTTCGACAACAACGGCCCCGCCCTCGGCCTGCTGCCGGGCGCCCGCTGGCCGCGCACGCAGGTGGAGCTGGGCGCCGAGTGGAGCCTGATGCTCTACACGGACGGTCTGATCGAGGGCCGCACCGGCGCGGGCCTCGAACGGCTCGGCCAGGACGGCATGGTGGAGATGGTCCGCCGTCAGCTCGCCGAGGGACTGACCGGCGAGGCGCTGCTGCGGGCCGCGGTCAACGAGGTGCGCGACCTCAACGGCGGCGAACTGACCGACGACGTGGCGGTCCTGCTGCTCGACCGGACGCCGTGACGCGACGAGCCTCCGGCCCGGGAAGGAACCGGAGGCTCACGGCGAGAAGCGGGGGGCGGGGAGCGAGGGGCGAGGGCGAGGCAGGCGAAGGGTGGCACGGGGTCGGCCCGTGCGGTCGGCGGTGCGGGTCAGCCCAGCCCGTGCCGGATCAGCCCTTGCTGGATCAGCGGCAGTGACAGGTCAGCGGCGGTGACAGGTCAGCGACCTGGCCGGGTCCGGCCGTGCGGGTCACCGGCGGTGCCGGGTCCGGCCGTGCGGGTCAGCGGCCGCCGTTGTAGGGCCCGTAGGGGCCGTCGCTGCTGGAGCCGCGTCGGCTGCGCCCGCCTCCGGAGAGGCCGCGCAGGGCGGGACGGACGTCGACCATGTACACGATCGTCGCGATGAGCCCGATGATCGGCAGGAACGACAGGACGTTGAAGATCAGGTTCACCACGAAGGCGATCCCGAGAACGATCAGCCAGAACGTCTTGCTCTGCTTGTCGGCCGCGCGGTAGGCGTCGTCGCGGCGCGTGACCGCGTCGAACAACGCGAAGCCGCTGAAAACGATCAGGCCCATGCTCAACAGCCACATGAAGCCCGCGAACCCCTGCATCAGCACTCTGTCCACCACCCGACTCGGCTCGTCCGTACGCGGTCACCGTACCCGCTCACGGGGAGCCGCTACCCGGTGAACGGGCCGGGCACTCCAGGAGTGCCCGGCCCGGACCACTTCTCCGCGCTCCGCCTGCGGGGCGCCCTACTTGGCGGGCGGGGTGGTCTTCTTCGCGGCGGGCTTGCGGACGGGCGCCTTCTTGGCCGCGGGCTTCTTCGGGGCGGCGGGGGCGGCGGCGGCCGGCGCGGGGGCGACCGGGGTGTCGCCGCTCACCGTGCCCGGCTTCTCGTCCTTGACCTCGACCGGCTCGCCCTTGGGCTCGACGGCCACGGCGAAGTCCTCGATGCCCTCGGCGGCGTCGCCGCGCCACGTCCGGACGGTCTGCTCGCCGTGCTCGGCGACCTTCTCGTACGTCTCACGGGCCTTGACGGCGTACTCGGCGGCGACGCCGACACCGCGCAGCGCGAGGTCCTGGGCGGACTCGCCGAGCTTCTTCAGATCGGCGTCGATCGTGCTGCCGAGCTTCTTGATGTCGCCGTCGAGGGAGGTGATGAACTCGGAGACCTTCGCCTGGAAGGACTCCTGGGTCTCCTTCACCTTGGCACCGGCGTCCTTGGCGCGGGCCTGGGCCTTCTCCTGGACGGACTTGGGGCCGGTCCCGCGGACGGCCTCGATACGGGCGGGCGCCTCGGCGCGCAGCTGCTCCACCAGGACGGGCACCTTCTTGGCCTGCTGGATGGCCAGGTCGGCGGTGCCGGCGGCGAAGTAGAGCGGCGTCGGGTCGCTGAGGGTCTTGCGGAGGTCGTCGGTGATGGCCATGGTGATGGTCCTCCCGGATCGCGTGTGCAGCTGAGGGTGGTGTGGATGTCCCGCGGCCGGACGGCCGCCGGGCACGACGCGCTGCGGGCGCGTTCAGCCGGCGGGCTGCTGCGGGTCGGCGTCGTTGCCGTCGTCGGTGCCTGAGTTCTCGGCGGCGCCTGCGTCCTTGCCGACGCCTGTGTTCTTGCTGACGCCCGTGTCTTTGCTGACGCCTGTGTTCTTGCTGATGCCCGTGTTCTTCGTGGTGCGGGCGGTCCTGCCGCTGCGGGCGGTGCCGGGGCCGGGGTGGCCGCCGTCCGCGCGGGGCTCGCGCACCGGACGCGGACCGTCGGCACCGGGACCTTCGACCCCGGTCGCCGGGTCGGGAGCGCCGTCGCGGGCGTCCCGGCCGGCGGCCGGACCGGTGGTGGCGGCGTCCGCGTCGGGTCTGCGGGTGGCGGGGCCGTCCTCGGTCCCGAACCCGTTCTCCTTGCGGAAGGACTCGTAGATCTGGAGCAGGACCTGCTTCTGCTGGTCGTTCAGTGTGGGATCGGCGAGGACCACCGCACGGGTCTCCACCTCGTCCCGGTCCCGCTCCGCGTCGAGGATGCCCGCGCGCACGTAGAGGGTCTCGGCGGAGATCCGCAGGGCCTTGGCGACCTGCTGCAACACCTCCGCGCTCGGCTTGCGCAGCCCGCGCTCGATCTGGCTCAGGTACGGATTCGACACCCCGGCGGCGTCGGCGAGCTGCCGCAGCGACAGCTGCGCGGTGCGCCGCTGCTCGCGGAGGTAGTCGCCGAGATTGCCGACGTTGAGCGAAGCCATGCCTCCACCATGCCCCACCCTCGCTAACTTTTGCAAGCGCCTGCTTGCAAAAGTACTCCGGCCGGGGGACGGGGGCTGTTGTGACTTCACGCGATAGATGTCACATTCCAGCGATTCCTGTCACAGCGGTCCCGCACATGACACGTGGCAGCGAGCCGCGACATTCGGCTAGAAGCAGGTCACGAGGTCGCTCGCGCACGATCTCCATTCGATGTGACGGAGGCCACAGGAGGAGTTCTGAGATTCTTTGCCGGAAGTGGGCCGTGCCGGGACCGAGGGGCAAAGGTGTCCACAATCTAAGGAGTTCTCATGACCGCCGAGGACGCCCCGTCCCACTTCCCACCCCTCGACGCAGCCACGCGACCGTGCACCCGCCCGGAGGTCGATTTCGACCTAGTGAGGCGGACAACTCAGTTCCTGGGAACTGCGCAGGCCCCGGCAGACCCGCTGTCCGAGGTCTATGTGGAGTCCGTCATCCCCGTGCACTGGGATGTCGACGGCGGTCTCGTCGCCGTGTATTCGGACGGAACCGTCGCAACCCGTCCGACGGGCAAGGTTCCACCCCGCCATATCCTGGAAGTCGGCGCCCGCGAGCTGCTTGCCCACTCCTCCGAGTACGAGCACGTCCCCACACCCCAGCCGAACGCTGAGACGATCGCCAGGAGCTTCCTGGAGATGGGACGTCCGGTGCCGGACGTTGTCCAGGCGCTCAATGCCCGCCAGGCAGCCCTGCTGGACGACATCCCCCAGATCGACGCCTTCACCTCCGACGTGCTGGGCCTGTGGAGTGGGTGGCGCGAGTCGGTGTCGACCGCGCTGCTGGGCGACTGGGCATCACCGCTGCTGAGCAGCGGCAGCCTCGCACCCACGGCACTCGACTGCCTCAGGACCGAAGCACGCATCCTCCACCGCCAGCTGACTCCCATGTCGCGGCGTCGGGTCGCGGGGGAGCGTCTCTGGAGTCTGGATTTCCGCATCATCGACGACCTGACTACGTACGACCTCATCTCAGACGGCCCGGACCCGTACGAGGTACTGACCGGCACCCTGCCCGACGACCCGCGCGTCACCTCTGTCCTCGCACAGCTCCGTCCCATCGAGCATGCCGTCGCGATGACTTGGGCCAGTACGCGGGTCACCAGCTGGGCCGAGGCCGCTGCCGACGTCATCGCCCTCGATCCGGCGCAGTTCGCTACTTGTGATCCCCGCGCCCTCGGGGAGCGGGTCCGCACCAAGCTCATTCGTCTCGGCAAACGGCACACCGAGCGTGCCGCTGCGGCAGCCGCATGGAAGGGACGGCCCGCATGAACCTGACCGCCCTGCTCCTAATCCTGCTGCTGGTTGTGGTCACGCTGCTCGTCGGCGCCGGCGTTGCGGCCGCGCTCCACCGCCACCCAACCTGGGGCGTCCCAGCCACTGGGGCTCTCGCCGCCATGATGCTCATGGCCACCGCAACCGGATTGCTCATCGCCGTCACCCGCAACTGAACGCATTTCGCTGGCACGTTCATGCGTGCCCGCGAGACCCTCGACAGCCTCCGCATCATGCCAACCCAGGTCATGGCCCGCGACGTAGCGGAGAGGACCGAGCGCAACGCCTTCCAGTTCGAGGCTCGTAGCTATCCATGTGGGGGCGGCAGTCCAAGGAGGTTGTCGGTGAGGCTGGAGTGAGGACGCGCGTGACCCCAACTGTCAGTGGCACGTGCTTCTCTGTAGGTACTTCCGTCTTCGATGGGACGATGCGCGAGAAGAGGGCACATGGCCATCTCTGACACAGAACGCTTGAAAGCTTGGGTCCGCGCCGGGGGGCGCTGTGAGTTCTGCGGCAACTACCTGCTCGAAGGCAAGCTCACGTACAAGGACTTCACCCTCGGGGAACTAGCCCACATCGTGGGCCGAGACGTAGCACCTGGCTCTCCGCGAGGCATGGACCCGCTCCCAGAAGACAAGCGGGACCTAGCTGACAACCTGATGCTTCTGTGTCGAGGTGAGCACGACGAGATCGACCGCAGGGGGTCACTCGACCTCATGACGGTGGAGCGCTTGCGGGCGATCAAGCGCGAGCGCGAGGCTTGGATCCGGCGCATGACTGGTCTGAGTCCTCAGAATGGAACCGCGGTGATCCGGTTGATCGGACCGGTACGTGGCTACGAGGTTGAGCTGACCAAGCCGACGGCCGCCGAAGCGGTGATCCGCTCAGAGGAGCGGTTCCCGGACTTTCCATTGAGCCTGCACGGTGACGGGTTCGAAATCGACCTCCGTAACGTGATCGGAGAGGAGGAGGGCGAGCCAGCCTACTGGGAGCAATGCAAGCGGCAGATCGATCGAATCCTTGAGCATCGGCTCGCTGAGGCACTGCGCGAGGACGCCGTACACCACGTCAGCGCCTTCGGCTTCGCGCGTCTGCCATTGCTCGTCTACTTCGGCTCTCGCCTCGACGACACCTTTGCCGTGACCATCTATCAACGTCACCGCAGCACAGAGGCATGGAACTGGCCCGACAACCCGGCGCCTGGCATCAGCTTCACCACCACTCCACCGCAGAACCACCCACAGGGCGCCAAGGAGGGGGTCCTGGTCCTCAACGTCTCCGGGTCCATCCAGGCAGACGAACTTCCCGAGCATCTAAAGGAACTACCGCGCTGGGTAATCAACCCTGCTGGCAAGGTGCCCTCAGTCGATGTAATCGACTCCCTCGAAACGCTGAGCGAATTCACAAACTCGCTGCGCTCGATGCTCTCCTCCTTGGAAGCCCAGCACAAGCACATGCAGACCCTGCACGTTCTGGCCGCAGCCCCGGTTTCGGCAGCCGTAGCTTTGGGACGAGTCCATGACGCTCATGTGCACCCGAAGATGGCCATCTACGACCGGACTGACGGACGCTACACAGGCGCGCTGGAGATCTCATGAAACTGCTGGCCTACTTCAGTGCATTCCTTGCAGACACTGTGAACCTCAACCAGACACGTCTCGACCAACTCAACGACCGTGTGAACGCGATTACATCGACCCTGAAGTCCGACAGCCAGATCGGCGACCTCTACAAGACGCACATCCCGCAGGGGTCTTGGGCTCACCGCACCATCATCAAGCCATTCAACAATCACGAGTTTGACGCAGACTTTCTCCTTCACATGGATGAGGTGGAGGACTGGAAGCCCAAAGACTACTTTCGGGAGGTCCGGGCTGCGTTCAAGCGGTCCACCACCTACAAGTCGAAGGTCACCAAGAAGAACCGGTGCTGCCGCATCGTCTACGCGGGCGATTGCCACGTCGATGTGGTGCCCTACATCACTCTGTCGGACGGCCGCGAAGTCATCGTCAACTATGCCGAGAATGAATTCGAGGATACCAACCCTCAAGGATTCACCGACTGGATGAAAGAGAAGGATAGTCTGGCCAACGGACAGCTGCGTCGCGTCATCAGACTGCTGAAGTACATCCGAGATTTCAAGCAGACCTTCAGTGTACCGTCTGTCATTCTCACGACTCTGCTCGGCGAACGCATCCAAGCCTGGCACGAAGCTACGCGCTACAGCGACACTCCCACAGCTCTCAAGACGATTCTAGCCGACCTGAGCGCTTGGCTAGACCTGTACCCGCTTATGCCGCCCCTCACCGACCCGAGTTGCCCCGAGACGACGTTCAATCATCGCTGGAACCAGGGACAATACGAGAACTTCCGTAAGAAGATCAACCTGTATAGCTCATGGGTGACCGAGGCCTAGGACGAGGAAGATAAGGCGCTGAGTCTTGCAGCATGGCAGCGTGTCTTCGGTAACTCGTTCCAACGTCCCAGCTCGGCACAGAAGTCCCTGACAGCATCTGCGAGCATTCAACCAACTCGCGAGACCCGTGCCCCACATGAGCAGTACATCGAAGAGTTTGGTTTCAGCTGGCGAGGAGGATACAAGGTGCGGATCAACGCCCAGGTGCTCCCGAAGAGCGGATTTCGTCACGGTCCCCTGCGTCGCCTCCGACGAGTGAGCGTCCTTCAGAGTCTGCGCTTCACCATCACAACCGACGTACCGGAACCGTACGACCTCTATTGGAAGATCAGGAACCGCGGCCCCGAAGCTGCCGCGCTTGATCAACTCCGAGGCGAGATCATTTTCGATGAGGACCGAAGCAGAATCCGCAAGGAGTCGACTTCTTGGAAAGGCCAACATTATGTGGAGGTCTACATCGTCAAGAACGGTCGGGTCCTGGCCACCGATCACCACGACGTCGTCATCAGCTGAGCTAAGAATCGGGATGGGCAACTCGGCCAGTTCCGGCTATCCACTTGCCCACCGACTAGCGAACTCTGGAAGATCACCCTGGCCAGACGCCCGCAGCGCCGCTCTTTCCGACTGCGGCGGTTCTGCGCTGCGGCTGGGGCCGGGGACACCCCTTGCCGTCCTGCGTGGCCTCGTTGATGTCGCTGATGGGCTTGGCGCCGACGTGGGAGTCTCGAATCGTGCGAGGCCCTGCAGGCCATCCGATCGCCTCGGGCCGAAGTCTGTCCTCGCGCCTGGTCGTTGGCCGGCAAAAACGCCCCTGACGCCGAAGGCCACGTCGTAGTCGATCTCAACGGCGTCTCCATGACAGCTCACTCCGACAAGGAGGAAGCGGCCGCGACCTGGGATAACACCTACGCGCATCACTCGCTGATGGCCTTCCTCAACCATGGACCGAGCTGTACCCCTCGCCGCCCTCCTCATGCCCGAAACCCGGGCTTCAACACGACAGCCGACCACATCGCTACCGCCCAACTCGCCCTGGCCTAACTGCCGAAGCGCCAGCGAGGTCGGCCGAAGCAAGCAACTGCGCTCATCCCGCGAGCGCACGTAGGCTGATGACTGTGAGAGGAAACGAGACCCGCAGTCGCTTCGTGAACCGAGCCGCTGGCAGGCTATGGAGTGGCCAAGGGCGCCTTGATCTTCCCGACGTAATTAACTTTCGAGACCTGCAGCCCTTTTGGAGCGAATATCGTTCCGAAATTCTCAATTTCCTCGATCAACACGACTACACGCCAGCTTCCATAAGCCTAGTTGAGCATCCGAAGAATTACTTGGCAACTCGACCATTGGCCCGACTTTCAGTCCAGGATCGACTCATTTACGAGGCCCTGGCATTTGAAGCTTCCGAGTTTATCGATCCCCTGCTCTCAAAAGCAGTCTATAACCATCGTTCCAAAAAACTAGCGGTCCATTCCTCCTGGGACTGGAAAGCTATGCGAACTGAGGCTCGGCGAGTTCTTTCTCACAACAAAGAGCTCGTAATGGCACAGACCGACATAGCGTCTTTCTATGAACACATAGATATCGGGGCGCTGCTCATGGATCTGACATCAGCCGGGGTCCCCAGCTCCGTTGCAACGAAAATACACAGCTTCTTGGAAGGATTTGAGAGCCAATGTCACACTTGGGGACTCCCCCAGGGATCCGCCGCATCGGGGATACTTGCGAATGCCTATCTACTCCCGATTGACAGCTTTATTCAGCAGTTCAACATAGATTTCCTTCGGTACTCTGACGATATCTACCTCTTTGATGTCAATGAGGAGCGCCTACGCTCGATACTGCAGCACGTAAATCGAGCGCTAAGAGCGCGCAGACTGAACATGTCAGCCACTAAGACGCGAATCTATGCGCGGAGCGAGGCTGAATCAAATCTCGACGACAGCCGCAGCGACGGAATTCTGTACGACCTTACCCTACGCAAGCCAGATGCGATAAAGCAGTTGCGTCTATTTTTCAGAGATGCTATTGCCGAAAGCCCGGCAAATGAGCGTAACGTCAAGCTATCACTCCCCTACCTAGGAAAAAGAAGTGATGATTTCGCTTTCACCTGGGCCGTGGGCAACCTGAAGGAATGGCATCACATTTCGCCGCGCATCCTCCGCTACATGGAAAGCGTGAAAGGCAAAGAAGATGAGCTTAAGCAACTCCTAGAGAGCCTACTGGAGAGCGTTCCGACCGTTGACTACCCATTGCTAGAGCGCAACATATTTGAGACCTCGATGCGTTGCGGAATCCGCTCTCCAGTGTTGCTTTCGTGGGCGTGGAGAATAGTTAGAGATAGAAACCGAACTAGCTACCCGCGCGAGTTCGCCGCACGATATATAGGCCTTCTGGGCGCCTCCAACGACGGACAGCTTCTGAAAATGGAGTACGAGGGCGAGTACGATATTGACGTAAGAAGAGCCCTTCTTGTGGCCATGTATGAGGCCGACTACATGCCTAGAGGGCTCCTGAAAAGGCTGAGCAGTCATCCAACCATGCTGAAATGGACTGCTCGATACCTATCGCGCCTGCAGCACCCGTCAACGATTCCACTCCCTAAGTTCTAGATTGGACTTCTGACGCCAATGAGCAGACTTCTCGTTTACGCCGTGCTCTTCATGGCTTCCCTTGCCGCGACTTTTTCATACAACGGGAAAGCGGTAGGAAGCATCGCTAGCGGAGCGGTAATCAGCTTGGTAATTCCGCTTCTGGACAGCGTAGTGGCAAACCGTCTGAATTTGCGCCATCTCTGGTACTCGGTACGGTACGGAAATCAAGATGTGAGAATCTCGGCAGCCTACCTATTCAGAATCAAGATCGATGGTAAATATCTGCTGATCAAAGGCCGACGTTTCTCTCAGCTACAACCAGTCGGAGGTGTCTATAAGGTTTCAGAATCCGGCAAGCATTTTTTGGTGTCCATTGGCGCACAGGATGACTCTTTGATCCCTATAGACACCGCCAGCAGCGACGACTTGCGGGTGCGATTTAAAGGCTCAAAGATTCCCAGATTTTATTCGTGGTTTGATTCCCGAGCGGGTCGCGAAGACTCGCCTTGGAGAGAGTTCCACGAGGAACTAATCGGTCCAGGGATCTTGCCAGCCGAGGTTTTCCCATTTACTTTTCAGGACTATGTGAGGCGTGACGTAGCGAAGATTAGATTTAGCGAACATGCACAATCATGGGAAATATTGATCGCAGATATCTACGAACTGCTTCCTACTGCAGATCAAGAAATCTACTTGCGTCGTCTAATGGAGACACCGCACGCCGACACAGCTTGGGTTTCCGCGGACTCTATTCGCCGACGTGGTGTCCTCCCTGACGGCACAACACTTCCGGTCGCTGCGCACTCTCAAAAACTGCTCTAACCCAGCATTTCACTCGCGATGGCGGCCAGATTCTGAGCAGAAGGCGAAAGTACCTTCTGCGGCTCGGATGATCAGGCTTATCTAGCCTCGACATACTGGGCTCCGAAGGACAGGGTGTAAATACTCTGGACTCCTCGCATGCGGAGGGAGCCCATGTGCCGGCCCGGGGCCGGTGAGCGCGCTCACGCCAGCACAGCCTGTGCCCTGCAGATCGCAGAATCCGTTAAGCGTTGATGCTTTTCCGTCACACACAAATAGGCACTGGTGGCCACAGAGAACCCCCTTACGGTGTCAAAGCACGGCGAACTTAATGAGCTAGAGCCCAGCTCAGCCCCGCAGCGGTGGCTACCCAGAAGAGTCGCGTCCGGTAGCTCGGGTGGCGGTTCCCGCAGAGACGCCTTGGATAACGTCGCTCCGCGTTCTCGACTTTCCCCGGGGGCTGTAGGCGAGGACGACTCGGAGAGGAATCGAGGCGCCGCGAGGGCTGCGAAGGGTGTAACTGAGCGGCTGGTGGATGCGCTTGGCTTCGTCCGCGAGGGGGACGAGGAAGTGTGCTGCGGCTTCTTCGTCTGGTGTGCAGAGGAAGCGGTCTGCGATTTCAAGGACGGCGCCGGTGGCGATGGGATCGTCCGGCGGGTCGGTGTATGCGGTTGACCGCAGGTTCTTCCGTGGCTGGGCACCGCGACGATGGAACAGCTCGTGGCGCCGTTCGGCCTCGGTATCGATGATTCGCGCCAGTTCAGGGGTGGCCGCGTGGGGCCGCGCTTCGGGCCAAGTCATGAAGATCAGGGCGACGACGCCGCGGAGGTCTTGAAAGTACTGTGCCGTGGGGGTCAGCCAGCCGATGCTGCTGACCTGCTCGGGGCCGTGCGCGGACAGGAACGACAGGTACTTCTTCTGCAATGTGAAGAGGACGTCACGTGATTGGTGGTCCCGGGGCATCGGCTCCTCACTCCTGGGAGCTTGGGTGAGGTCGGCTCCGCAGGCTGGTCTCACTGCCCGGGGATTCCCCGGCTTCGGGGTCGCTCTGCATCGCACAGGATGCAGGTCGCTGTCTCGCGGCCGGGCAATCAGGTCGTTGCTGTGGCGATTCTGGGCCAGTTCGCCGCAAAGGTGGCAGTAGCGGCGGAGGAAGCGTTCGTGGTGCGGGCAGGAAAAGACCGGCGGAAGCCTCCAGAGCCTGCGCCACGCGCCGCCGTGACGCTGCTGGATCTCCGAACCGTCTCCGACGAGACAGTCGGGGCAGTACTGGGTCCGCGTGGTCAGGAGCCAGGGGTTGTTGTATTGCAGGCGACTGGTGCCGGAACTGCTCCGGCCGCGAAAATCGGAGCTCAAGGGGCCGTAGCGGGTTCCGAGCGAGGCCAGCAGCAGGCCAGCTGTCTCCTGGCGGGAGAGACGGGTGGCGTGGCAGAAAGCGTCAAGGTCGGCTTCGCCGAGACTGATCGCGCAGGAGATCGGGATGCGGACGAGGGTCGTCCTGTCCTTCCGGCTGCTGGGGATCCCCATGCGGAGGATCAGCGGTCCCGGTCCGACGCCCAGCCGGTGCGAAAGCCGCAGCACATAGCCGGGCAGTGACTCGTCCTCCAGCGGGTCCAGGCTCCTAGGCAGCGACCGCAAAGAGGACAGGCTGGGCAGCTCAGCCACCGGCCGCGCTTCCACCGCGGTCGTCGTAAACGGTGTTACGTCCCTTCCTGCGGGGCTTCCGGGCAGGGACGGGAACATCTGTGGGAACTTCGGGAATCTCCCCAGCTGTTGGGTCACGGTCGGTGAGATTGCCCAGGTTGATCGGGATCGCTGACAGCAGTTCCGGGGTCAGCTCCTCGGCCCCGGACTCGATCGCCTCGGTGCATCCGTCTTCGATCAGCCGTTTGAGGAGTCCGACGATGCCGCGGGTGCGGCGGAACAGGTACTCCGGCATCCCGCCTTCGGTGAGCATCCCGGGCCGGGCCCGAAACAGCCTCAACCTGTCTTCGATGCCAGCCAGGTGCTGGATGAACGCGGTCATGCCCGCAGCGGTGTCGTAGTCGAACGGATCAAGATCGACCAGGTCGAAACGCCGCTCAGTCTGCGTGGCAGCTGACGGGTTGTAACTCTTCCCCGGCTTAGCCGGCGGGAAGACCCACTGCCCCGTACGAGGATCGGGATAACCGCTCCTCAGGAGCCCCGAACGGGGGATGTCGACACCGATCAGCACCAGGGTGACGTTGAGGTCCATCAGCTCTCGGACGAGATCGAGAGTGTCCTGGTCGTCCTCACGGTGGAGCCTGAGCCTGGTGATGTCATCCAGCAGCAAGGCCGTTGTGCGATGGTCCCGCAATGAGTCCCGCACTGCCCGGATCATGCCGTTCAGCGTCTTCGGCAGCGGCGCCCCGTAGAAGTCCAGAACGGCCGCGCACAACCCCTTCGGTGTCGCCCGCACTGGAGTGCGGCAGTAGGCGACGGGGACGAACAGGTCCCGGGTGCCCGGGACCGGACCGGGTAGCAGCTGCCGGTGAAGATCCCGCCACAGCATCTCGAACGTGGCCGCGGCATCGCAGGCCGTTTCCGTCTTGCCCAGGTAACCGCCGCCGCTGACCATCAGCCCGTCGCGAGTGCCCGGCTCGAAGTTGAGCGCGTTGTTCCGCATCCGCCCCCGCATCAGCTTGGTGACCTTCGCGCTCATGGGGGTCTCCAGCAGCCCCATGTTCACGTGCGTCGCGGTCCGGTGCAGGTCATGCAGAGCACGGCGTCTCGGGCTCATCGCCGCGAACTCCTCCGCAGTGAGCCGCGGTGCCGGAATGAAAGTGCTCCGACGTTCCTGCCACTGCCGCCAGCCCTCGACCCTGGTGCGGTCAGGCGGCGGCCCAGCCCGCAGAAAGGGGACGATGCCATTTTCACCCCACGCCTGGTCCGCCATGCCCATCCTCTTCCTCGTCTTCCTCGGGCAGGAGGAAAAGATCACTCTGGCGGTAGGCCTCACCCAGCGGAGGCGGCGGCGTCGGCCTTTCCTGGACTGCCTGCTCACGGCGGTGCCGCCGGTGGCTGTCAATGCTGTCCGCGGCCTGACGCGTCCTGTCCTGCCAGCGCAAGGGACTGACCACCCCATCCCCGACGGCAATCTTGGCAGGTTCACTCTGCGGCCGGTCAGCCCGCGAAGCGGCGGCCTGGACGACCTCACGGGAGTGCTCAGTCCGCGCCGATTTCGGGAGCCGGGTCGGCCACTGACTCACCGGGACGCGAGAGCCGAGCAACTCCAGAAGGACCGGCAGGAGTTCATCGTCTGTGCGGGGCCTGAGCCCGCAAGCTTGGGCCTTCTTGAGGAGTTCGCGTACGCGTGCGTCACCGAAGGCGGGGGCCTGCCCATCAGGCGGCAGCCCGGTCCAGGCAAGGGGGTGCCAGTCGTGGGTGAGCGGGTCCTGGAAGAACACGCTGCGGCGGTCTCGGGGATCCCTGCGGATGACCCACTGGCCCTTGTGCTGTCCGCCGCGGGTCGAATGCTGGCCCCGGTAAGGGTCCAGGGCCGGAGCGTCATACCAAAAACCGCGGATCTTCACTCCCCGCCGAGCATCGATCTTGCGGACGTGGTGGACGGGCAGCAGTTCGTAAAACAGTTCCGCCGAGGGGATCTCCATGGCGAATCCGGCCTGGGCGAACGAGGCGGCGAACAGTGAGTTGGGGCTGTGGTCGCCGCCAGGGTCCCAGCTGGGCGCGTACTGGCCCAGCCGGCGCCGTTGCCAGACTGCAACGATCCAGGTGGCGATCACGTGCTCCATCTCGTCGATGGTCAGCACCGCGTCACCTTCCGGGTCGGCGCCGCGGTCGCCGGGGTCGATGCCGGTGTAGCCGGGCAGCTGCTCGAACAGCAGCGACCTGATCGCGCCGAAGGCCCGCTCGCAGGCGGACTTGTCCGTGGGCCGCAGAACGCGGCTGGGAAGGATGTTGCAGCCGAGCACCCGCTGGGCGTCGACCAGGTGGTGGTTGCGATAGACAGACCCGTGGTCGGTGGTCACGGTCTCCGGCGCGAAGAACGGCAGGCCAGCGACCTTATGCCCGGCGAACTCGGCAACCACCGTGGCGGGCAGGCCGGGATAGGGCCACTCCAGTTCCTCGCTCCAGTCTGCCCGCATCGGCAGGGGCAGCATCACGTCCCGCAGCAGCATCGCGACGTCCACCGACTGGTCGGAGACCAGGGTGAGACGGAAGGCGCAAAGGGAGTGCGTGTGCACGTCCATCGCGAGCGTGAGGTGGCATTTCACCGGATCGCCGAACACGCTCTCGCGGACCATCACCGGCAGCACCGTGGTGTCCAGCGCGACCACCTGGCCGGGCCGGTGGACCAGCACGTGCCCGTTCTTCGACGGCAGTTCAGCCGAGCGCGCGTAGCGCTGGCGGGAGCCTCCCGGTCCGAACCACTCGCGCCAGACCACCCAGAGCGTCTGGTAGCTGGGGACGGTGACGTCCCGGTCGGGGAAGGTCTCGCGTACGTACTGGTGGATCATGCGTTCGCGGGTCCGCATCGTCACCTTCGACCGGTGCAGGGTCTCCGCACGGACCGCGAAGATCGCCTCACGGATCTCCTCCGTGATGCTGGGGTGGCCGCCGCTCTCGCGCAGCCACCGCTCGTCCGCGCATCCCACCAGACCCGATTCTCGCCGTCGGCGGTCCCAGCGGATCAGCGTGCGGTAGCCGACCCTGTCCAGGCCCAGCAGCTTCGCCTGCTGGCGGTCCATAGCGGCCAGTTCGGCGACCTTCGCCAACCGGCGGGCGGTCAGCGTGGTCGTGGCCGGGTCGTACTCCGGTTTCGGCTCGCCCGGCGCGGGACGCGGCGGGTCACCGCTGCGGTAGCCGGTCTCCACCTCCAGCAGGTGGGCCAGGCGGCAAGCGGCCAGCTCCCGCCGTCTGGGCTCCAGATCCTGCACGGTCTTCGGCTGCCGGCCCCGGCCGGAGCCCTGGGCTGTGGTCCGGGACGAGGGACGGCAGTTGGGATGGTTGGCCAGGAAGCGGAAGGTCACCGGCTGCCGGGTGCCGTCGTCACCGACCAGGTGGACCCGCCCAAGCTCTGGCTCGCGGCGCTCGACAGTCCAGTGCCTGCCGTCCAGCACCAGGGCCGCCCCCGGCGACAGGTCCAGGACGGCCGCCGTCCCCATCACGCCCACCCGGCGGGGTCGATCACCGTGGACCGGTTGCCGAAGGGCCGGTTCAGGTCCGTGCCGAGGCGCCGGTGCCAAAGCAGGTGCAGAAGCTGGGCACGGGCCAGAGGCGGAAAGGGGGTGGCGTCAACGAGTTCGCCGAACGTGCCGCCCTCACGGGCAGCCGCCACGAGCACCGGCCGTAGTCCCAGCGGGTCGGACAGCGGCCGGCGTTGGGAGGAGAAGACATCGATCGCAGCGGCAACATGATCCCTCCAGCCCGCCACGACGGTGTAGTGCCAGCCGCAGGCCAGCGCGACCTCGGCGGTCGCAGCGAACGCTTCCAGGTCCTTTGGCGCGATCAGTGCCCGTGGCCGTACGTCGATCAGCCAGATGCCGGTCCGCGTCACCGCTAGGAAGTCCGGGATGTGTCCCCTGCGGTCGGTCGCGGTGTCGAACCGCAGCCGCAGAGGCTGCGACAACACGTCGACGAGACCGCCCGCGAAGTCGAGGACCAGAAGCAGTCGTGCCTCCTCCAGGCTCTCGGCCCCATGATGACGGCCGGTACTGACGAGGAACTGAAGGCTGGGGCGGTGGCGTTGGGCCCGGCGCCAGGAAAACCAGCGCATCGGAGTGCCGTCCGCGAGTGGCGTGTGGGCCAGGTCCCGCACGGTGCAGGACACCTCGTCGCCCGCTGTCCGCCAGGTCACCGTCCAGCGGCGCGTCCACTCCGGCCCGAGGCCGAGGCTGTCCCTGCCCAGCGCCACGGACACGGGGACGAACAGGTCCTCCCACCAGCAGCTCTGTGACCACAGCCCACCGACCCAAGCCTCAGCAGGAGACGCTGGCTGTACGAGGGAACGTGCTCCGTCCACGGCACCACTCGACCACCGTCGAGAGCGGCAAGCAGAGTGATCTCCGGATCTGGTGACAACTGGGCCGAGAAACAACCGGAAGTGACAACTACCGCATGAATCTGGTGGCAGGAAGCACTGGAATGACGAGAGAACACGTCAGGTCAAAGGCCCTCACCGGTGACACCTAACGCTGGAAGTCACACTGCTGCCGTCTCACCGCCGTCGACGACCGCCCGCGCGGCGCCTTCGGCAACACCTCGCCCGCCACCCGCCTCCGGCGGAACTCCGCGGTCGCCCGCGAGCACCTGCCCCGCGCGCCGGCCCCCTCTCGCGTGGTGACTCGCTGGCCGCTCAGCCGTCAAAGTGGAGCTCAGCCCGGGTCCAGAGAGTGAGGTCACTGCCGGTGGCGACCGCGAGGGTCAGGACGGAGGGAGAGAATCCGGCTGCGCGGAGTTCTGAGCACTCGGAGTGGAAGACGTGCCACCACGTCCCTCCCGCCGGCCCTTCGCGGGACCCGCCGTCGGCGGAGAGAATGACGCGGTCGTGGGGCCACTCGGGGCTGACGACGTCGAGGGTCCAGCCACCGGCGTGGTGCTGTGCAGTCCGCCGCCGAAGAGTCCGGCTATGCGTACGGGGACGCCTGCGATCGGGCCGAGCCCGGGGCAGGTGAGGTCCGGGTGGGCGTCGGGGGTGCGTGTTTCTGGGCCAGGGTCCCGGTCGCGGGCGACCTTATCGCGGGTGACCGCGTCGAAGAGTCCATGGCCGTCGCTGGACACGACCATGACGAGGTCGTGGCCGCTGTCGGGATGGACGGCGAATCCGATACCGAGGAGGCCCCCGATGGAAGTCCTGCGATCCAGCACCGGCTGCCACGGCTCGGGAGCCGACATGACGGTGGCCGCGAGGTAGCGCTCGCACGGCTTCTGCTGCTACTCGGTGATCAAGTCGTCCCCTATGTGCGATCCGCGTCGAGGGTCTCTCGCGCAGCGGCCCACGTCGACTCGAATTCTTGACGGGTGATCTCGGCAGCGCCGTCCGCTTCTTGCCAGCCGTGCAGGGTGCCTTCCGCGAGGACGCCGAACTGACGCTCGTAGGCGGCCATGGCTGAGAGGTCGCCACCGTCACGGATTTCGACGACTTCCGCCAGCGAGGCTGCGGTGACGGGCCGGCGCTGAAGTCCTTGCACGTCAACGTGCCGCAGCGCCCATTCCTCGTCGTCGAGCTCGAAGTACGACCAGACATCGCTCTCGCCGTGGTAGGCGCAGATCCACTGCATCACGCCCACATGATCTCTCGGCAGGAAGAAGGCGCGTCCGGCGAGGCCCACGGGCCAACTGCTCAGCCGTCCGGCTCGGTTGAACGGGCCCTTTTCAGAAGAGGCTCGGCTGATCACCTCAACTGGGAACGGACAACGGTCACGTCCCCCACGCTCGCCGGACGGCGCGTCACCGACCCTCCGGAGCTGTACCCGGCGCCCGGTGAGACGGCCGACGACCGGGAGGCCATGCCCGCGGCCGTCTCGCCGCCGTCGACGACCGCCTGGGCGGTGCCTTCGGCAGCATCCCGCCCGCCACCCCGCTCAGGCGGGACTCCGCGGTCGCCCGCGCCCCCGCCCCCCGCCCTGTCAGTGGTCGCGGGCACACTCGCCCATGCAGACCAGCGCCCGTGACTTCCTCTGGTTCGACGACGAGTTTCCCGATCTCGCGCGGGCCCACTGCCTCACCTTCGTGCGGGACGTGCCGCCGCGCGAGCTGGTCCGCAGGCTGGGGGGCCGGGTGGAGCCGGGGGTCACCGGCATCCACGCGCTCGTCGACGCCGCCTACGACCGTCCGTCCGGCGCCGGGCGGACGGTCTTCGGGACGACGGTGCTCGGGGAGTGGACCCTCTTGGTCGAGCCCAACGGCTGGCACGGCTCGGACGAAGCCCTGGCCCTGCCCTGATTGGCCAGCACCCGGTGGGTCTCCGTGTACGACAACCACGACTCGAACGCGGACGGCACGTTCCTCTGGGCCGAGGACACCGACGTGCAGCTCCGGTTCCGGTTCGAGGACGTCCCCCGGTGCTCCGGCGCCCGCGCCGACGATCTCCTCGGGGTGGTCCGGGACCTCGGCCTCGAGATCGCCGGCGAGGGCGACGTCCCGGCCGGGCCCGCCGCCCTCGCGCTCGCCGCGCACCTCACCGGGCTCCGTCTCACCCCCGCCCACCTGCGGGACAGCGTCTTCGTCCGCGGTTCCGCCGCCGGGGGCTGACATCCACGGCGGCCCCGGCCCGGCCGGTCTACGCTGGCTGTGGTGGCCGTCGTCCGGCGGACGCGGAGGGACGTGATCATGGACGATGACACGCGGACCCGGGCCGCGATCGAGGAGCACTGGCGGGCCTCGGAGCGCGGGGACGTCGTCGCCGAGCACGTCCTGTACGCCGACGACGCGATCCTCGACTACCCCCAGTCGGGCGAGCGGTTCCGGGGGCGCGCGGCGATCGCGGCGCAGCGCGGTGGGCACCCCGCCGACCGGCACTTCTCGCTGGAGCGCCTCACCGGGAGCGGTGACCTCTGGGTCAGCGAGTGCGTGATCACCTACGACGGTGTCCCCACCCGGGCCGTGAGCGTCATGGAGTTCTCCCGCGGGCGCCTCGCGCACGAGACCCAGTACTCCGCCGGGCCCTTCGCCGCCCCCGCCCGGCGTGCCGCGCTCGCCGAACCCATGCCCGGCCGGGACATCGCCGTCGCCTGAGCGCAGGGGCTGTCGGTGGCCCGGTCTGCGTGTCGGGAGCTTGTCGGGGCGCTGTCGGGGGCCTGTCGACGCGGGCTGGCAGGTTGCTCGTGGGCCCGCCGGTGAACCGCCCGGCAGGCGTGCGACACGCAAGGGAGCACACCACCATGACCACTCACGTCACGATCATCGGTGCCGGACTCGGCGGCCTCACCCTCGCCCGGATCCTGCATCTGCACGGCATCCCCGTCACCGTCCACGAGGCGGAGCCGTCCCCGGCGGCGCGGACGCAGGGCGGGATGCTCGACATCCACGACTACAACGGGCAACTCGCTGTCAAGGCAGCCGACTTGATGGACGAGTTCCGCGCCCTCGTGCTGCCGGGGCGGGAGGCGATCCGGGTCCTCGACCAGCACGGCACCGTCCTGGTCGACCAGCCCGACGACGGCACCGGCGGGCGTCCCGAGGTGCAGCGCGGCGAGCTGCGGCAGATGCTGCTCGACTCGCTCCCGGAGGGCACCGTCCGCTGGGGCCGCAAGGTCACCGGCGTCCGCTCCCTCGGCGGGGGTGCCCACGAGGTGACGTTCGCGGACGGCGACACGGTCGTCACGGAGCTGCTGGTCGGCGCGGACGGCGCCTGGTCCCGGGTGCGGCCCGTGGTCTCCGCCGCGCCTCCCGAGTACGTCGGCCAGGCGTTCGTCGAGACGTACCTGTACGACGGCGACACCCGGCACCCGCTCGCCGCGCGGACCGTCGGCGGCGGCAACATGATGGCGTTCGGCTCGGGCGGGCAGTGGATCGGCGCGCACCGGGAGCGCGGCGACACCCTGCATGCCTACGTGGTGCTGATCAGGCCGCAGGAGTGGTTCGCGGAGGTCGACTTCACCGACCGCGCGGCGGCCACCGCCCGGATAGCCGAGGAGTTCGCGAGCTGGGCCCCCGAGCTGACCTGCCTGATCACCGAGAGCGACACCGCGCCGGTCCTGCGCCCGCACTTCACCCTGCCGAAGGACCACCGCTGGGACCGGACGCCCGGTGTGACCCTCGTCGGTGACGCCGCCCACCTCACCGCCCCGAACGGCGAGGGCGCCAACCTCGCCATGCTCGACGGCGCCGAACTCGGGGAGGCGCTCGCCGCGCACCCGGGTGACGTGGAGGCCGCGCTCGGCGTGTACGAGGCGGCGATGTTCCCGCGCAGCGCCGCCGTCGCCGCCGCCGGAGAGGACCTGGACGACCCCACGGCCGCCGACGTCATCCACTCTTCGGCCGGGACAGGCGCGGACAGGACGGAGAAGGTGACGGGGGCGGGGTCCGGGGCGAGCGGGCGTCCTGAACCAGGGCCTGCCGCGGTGCGGCGCGCCGCTGCGCGGACCGGCGGATCCGCCGGGGAGAGGCCGGGGAGGGGCCGGGGAGGGGGCCGGGGCGCGCGGGTGGGCTCCCTGTCGGCGCCGTGCGGCTCGACCCGTCCTACCGCCTCGGCCATCATGCCGCCATGCGCTCCGACGACTGGCAACTCACCGACGACGTCGACCACTTCCTCGCGCGGGCCGGGGACTTCCTGCGCTCGCGCCGCACCGTCCACACCACCTGGCTCACCCTCACCGAGAAGCTGCGCACCCTCGGGGTGGCCGCCCACGGCGCCGGGGTGCCCGTGCTGGGGCGGGCCGAGCGGGACGGCACGGTGCGGGCCGCCTTCTTCAGCTTCCCGGCGAGCCGCCGTCTGACCGTCACCGCGCTCACCGCCGGGCAGGCCGACGGACTCGCCGCCCTGCTGATCGCGCGCGGCCACCGGCTCACCGGGGTCACGGCCGAGGAGGAGACCGCCGCCGCCTTCGCCGCGGCCTGGCGGCGGCGCACCGGCGCGACGCCGTCGGTCCGCGTCCGGATCCGGCTGCGCCGCCTGGGCACCCTCACCCCGCCGCGGCCGGTTCCGGCGGGCGGCGCGCGGAGCGTCGGCGAGGACGACCACGAGCACCTGATGAGCTGGTGCCGCGCGTTCGCGGCGGACGTCGGGGAGGACGTCACCGTCGACGCCGCCACCTGGGCCGGGACCCGCTTCGCGGAGAAGCGCTACACCTACTGGCAGACCCCGGACGGCACCCCCGTCTCGATGGCGGGCGCCAACCCGATGGTCGCCGGGCAGGTCCGGATCGACCCCGTCTACACCCCGTCCCACCTGCGCGGACACGGATACGCGGGCGCCGTGACGGTCGCCGCGGTCCGGGCCGCGCTGGCGGCGGGCGCCGACGAGCTGGTGCTGTTCACCAACGCGGCCAACCCCACCAGCAACGCCCTGTACGAGCGGATCGGCTTCAGCCCGGTGACCGACTTCGTCGCGTACGACTTCACGGACTGAGGACGCCGACGGCCTGCAAAGGGGGCGGACGGCGGCAGAGGCGGTCACCGCCGGTCAGTGGCAGGGGCGGTCGGTGCCGGGGCGCGGGGTGGTGCCGGGGCGCGGGGTGGTGCCGGGGCGGGTGTCCAGGGACCACAGGTGGCCGCACCCGGGGCACTGGAGGTGGACGACGGGACCGCGGTTGGAGAGCAGGTAGCGCCAGTGGTCGTCGCAGTTGCGGCGCTCGGCGCAGGTCGCGCAGTGCCGGGCGTCGTCGCAGCCGGGGCAGGCCACCCAGGCGCGGCGGGAGGGGTCGGCCTGCGGGTCAGTGGGAAGGCGCACGGCCCGGCCCCTCCCCCGGCAGGACCCCGGCGGCCACGAGCATGTCGTAGGTGCGCTGCTGCTCGGCGTCCAGGCCGGAGTAGAGGAGGGCGTACGCCTCCTCCTCGCCCCGGAGGGCCGCCACCGGGTCCCAGTCGGGTCCGAGCGCGGCCACGACCTCGGTCCGCCGCCTGATCTCGTCGAGGGTCAGGTCGAGGGCGAAGGGCGTGAGAGCGTCGGCGTTGTCCTGGTTCATGGCGAGACTTCCGATGTGCTGGCAGAACTCCCCCATCTGTACCAGCGGGCCCGGCGGCGGGGAAGGGTGACCTGGGTCGCCCCCGCGCGGCCTCCGCGCCCGTCGTCCACCGCGCGGCTCCCGGATCGGCGGACGGGGACGGGCCGTTGCGCGCGCCCGCTCCCGGACCGGACCGGGGACCCGGCACGGCGACGTGACACACCTCACGGCAGACCCCCGCCGCCGCTCCGCTGCCCCGCCCCGCCCCGCTGCCCCGCCCCGGCCCGGTGCCCCATCCCGCCCCGCCCCGGCCCGCCGTCAGTCCCGGCCGGCCACGAACACGAACTCGCGTCCCGGGCGGTCGGGCGCGTCCCGCACCTCGTGGAGGACGAAGCCCGCCGCGGCCAACTCCTCGGCCACCTCGTCGCGTTCACGGAACCGCAGCGTCGAGTCCGACGTGAGGACGGCGCCGTCGGAGGCGAACGCGTACGTCCAGCGGAACGTCACCAACGGCCCCCGCACCTGGACCAGTTCGACCCAGCTGCGGACCGCGCCGACGCCCGGCACCTCGGTCACGGTCTCGGACTCGGCCCGGTTCCACCGCTCCCACGCGCGTCCCGCCGGGTCCCGGGTCTCCAGGACCAGCCGCCCGCCGGGGCGGGACGCGGCGTGCGCGGCCCGGAGCGTCCCGTGCCAGGCGGCGGGGTCGGCGATGCCCTGGGCGACGTTCGCCGTCATGGTCACCAGGTCGGCGCGCAGGGGCGGCAGCACCGTCGCGTCGCCGTCGTACCAGCGCACCCGGTCGGCTCCCGGCTTGCCGCGCGCCACGTCGACGGAGGCCCGCGCCGGGTCGACGCCGACGACGTCGAACCCGTGCCCGGCCAGCAGCAGCGCGAAGACGCCCGTCCCGCACCCGATGTCCAGCACCCGGCGCGCCCCGAACTCCCGCGCCATCGCGAGGTAGGCGTCGAGGTCGGCGCGGTCGGGGTCGAGGGCGTCGTAGATCGCGGCGAGCCGCGGTTCGGCGAAACACTCGTCCATCAGGCACCCTCCTCGGTGTTCCCGACCCTACCCCTGCCCCCGTCCCTGTCCCCTGCGCCTGCCCCCGTTCCCGCCCTTGCCCCCGTCCCTGTCCGGGCCGGGGAAAACCTGTGGCGGCGCCGCCCGGCCCCCGCTATCTTCGCCCCATGACTGCCGGGTCGGCCTCGTGCCGTGATCGAGTCGGGTTCCCGGCCTCTGAGTGAGGCCGGGGCGGGCCAGGGGCCCGCCTCCTCTCTCCGCGCCACCCCATCCCCAGGGAATCCAGCGAGAGAGAGCGGACACAGCGCACCATGCCCGACGCCAACGACGACTCCACCAGCGCCTCCGGCGCCCCCACCGACTTCAACCAGCGGATCATCGACGAGTTCCGCGCCCGCCACGGCCGCGTCGGCGGCTTCTTCGAAGGGGCCAGGCTCCTTCTGCTCACCACCACGGGCGCCCGCACCGGCGCCCGGCACACCACCCCCGTCGGCTATCTGCCTGACGGCGGTGACCGGGTCCTGGTCATCGCCTCGGCGGGCGGCTCGCCCCGTCACCCCGACTGGTACCGCAACCTGCTGGCCCACCCCCATGTCACCGTGGAGAGCGGGGTGTTCACCTACGAGGCGCGGGCCGTCGTCCTCACCGGGGCGGACCGGGACCGGGCCTGGGAGCGGGCCGTGGCGGGCGACCCGGGCTGGGCCGCCTACCAGGAGAAGACGACGCGGGTCATCCCGGTCGTCGCCCTGCACGAGATCCCCCGCGAGGGGCCGCCGCGCATCGCGGCCGGATCGCCGGGCGAGGCGATCAAGGTGGTGCACGACGCCTTCCGCCGTGAACTCGCCCTGATCCGGGACGAGATGGCGAACGCCGACACGTCCGGCCGGGCCGGGCTCGGCGCCCAGCTCCGGGTCAACTGCCTCACGTTCTGCCAGGGTCTCGACCGTCATCACACCGGGGAGGACCAGGCCCTCTTCCCGTTCCTCGCCGACCGGCATCCACGGGCCGCCCCCGCCCTCGCGCGGCTGGCGGCGGAGCACACGCACATCGCCTCCCTGGTCGGGGAGTTGCGGAACGCGGTGACCGGCGACCCGGCCACCGCCCGCGCCGAGGTCGAGCGCCTCACCCGCGCGCTCGAAGCCCATCTGACGTACGAGGAGGAGGAGTTGATCCCGCTGCTCGACGCGCCCTAGAAGGGCAGCGGCCTGCCGTGCACCACGTCGAAGCGGGAGACCGCGCGGGTCAGCACCACGTGGAGGCGGTGCGGGCCCCGGTGTTCCGCCTCCGCGATCGCCACCGGTTCGACGGCGCCGACGGCGACGGCGACGACGGCACGCGGCGCCCGCCCGACCCGGCGGCGGTCGCGACGGGACCGGCGGCGGTCGCGGCGAGGCCGAGGGCGGTCGCGGGGCGGTCGCGGCGGGGTCGGGGCGA
>NZ_FMCI01000189.1 GCF_900091845.1 Streptomyces sp. SolWspMP-5a-2 | reverse complement strand
GGGTCGCGCCGGTGCTGCTCGTGCCGGTCCCCTCCGCGCGGGCCGCGGTGCGCGCCAGAGGGCACGATCCGGCGCGGCGGATCGCGCTCGCGGCGGCGGGCGAGCTGCGGCGCACCGGGACGCCCGCCCGAGTGCTCACCGCGCTCGTACAGCGCCGTACGGTCGCCGACCAGGCAGGACTCGACGCCCGGCAGCGGTCGGCCAACCTCGCCGGGGCGCTCACGGTCGTCCCCGGGGCCGAACGGCTGCTGCGCGGCGGCCCGGTGGTGCTCGTCGACGACCTCATGACGACGGGCGCCTCGCTCACCGAGGCGGCCCGCGCGGTGACGCGGGCGGCGGCGCGAACGGAGGTGCTGCCCGGATGGGCCGTGTACGAAGCCGAGAGCCGGGAAGGCAGAGGAGAACGAACGACGGGATCACAGGACGGAGAGGCCCTGCGGACGGGCGCCGGGCCGGAGATGCGGGGAACGGGCGCAACAGGGACCGTGGTCTGCGCGGCGGTGGTCGCGGCGGCCCCGGACTCCCTCGGAACAAACCGGAACTGACCGAGATCTTGCATCGTTGCAGGTAATGAGAGAGCCAATTCACCTGAACGGAGGTACGGCTCAGTAGAGGGTGACGACATACCTCCGGGCGAGATATGTTCGGTTGTGAGGAAAAGGCGCAGGCCCGTACCTCATCTGTCCGAACGCCGTGCCGCGGGTTTTTCGCCCATCACCCCGAGCCGGCGGGACAGAGATCTTTCCCGCGGGGGAGGAGGTGGAAGTCACCCAGTCCGAGGTTCCGGTGAAACCGGAACTTGGTGCGAAAGGGAGACGCTCCGCCAGCGAAGCGGAGCTATCCGGGAACGGAGTTCTGCGTGGACATCGTCGTCAAGGGCCGCAAGACCGAGGTGCCCGAGCGGTTCCGCAAGCACGTGGCCGAGAAGCTGAAGCTGGAGAAGATCCAGAAGCTCGACGGCAAGGTGATCAGCCTCGACGTCGAGGTGTCCAAGGAGCCCAACCCCCGACAGGCCGACCGTTGCGACCGGGTGGAGATCACGCTCCGCTCGCGCGGGCCGGTGATCCGGGCGGAGGCGGCGGCCAATGACCCGTACGCGGCACTCGACCTGGCGGCGGAGAAGCTGGACGCACGGCTGCGCAAGCAGCACGACAAGAGGTTCTCGCGCCGTGGCGCGCGCCGGATCCCGGCGGCCGAGGTCGCCGACCACGTCCCGGACGCGGCCACGCTCGACATCAACGGCGACCCCGTCCACGACGACGAGTCCGACGGCGTGCCCACCAGGAAGATCGGCTCGCTCGAGGTGAAGGGCGACGGGCCCCTCATCGTCCGCGAGAAGACCCACGTCGCGTCACCGATGACTCTCGACCAGGCCCTCTACGAGATGGAACTGGTCGGCCACGACTTCTACTTGTTCGTCGACTCCGAGACCAAGGAACCGAGTGTCGTCTACCGGCGGCACGCCTACGACTACGGCGTCATCCACCTGAGCACGGACCCGATGGTCGCTCAGGCGCAGCCCCCGGCGGCGGGGGACACGCTGGGCGGCTGACCCGCCCGGTCGGCAGCTGAGCCGGTGCCCCTGGAGCGCGTGTGCGCCCCCAGGGGCACCGGCGTGCGACCACTTCGCGCCCCGCACTGTCACCGGGTTGTCGTCCAGGCATGGAATCATGGCCGCAACGGCTCAACCGGTGGGCCGTTGCCTTGGGTTGGCGATGGCGCTCGACGGGCCACGGCCTTCAGGGGGAGGAACGATGGCGGACAGCTTCGGACCGATGCGCGACGAGGATGCCGACGGTGACGTGGTCGGCATGGGCCCGGACCCGGGCGCGCCACGCAAGGAACCGATCAGAGTGCTGGTCGTCGACGACCACGCGCTCTTCCGCCGGGGCCTGGAGATCGTGCTGGCGGCCGAGGAGGACATCCAGGTCGTCGGCGAGGCGGGGGACGGTGCGGAGGCCGTCGACAAGGCCGCCGATCTGCTCCCCGACATCGTGCTGATGGACGTCAGGATGCCCAAGCGCGGCGGCATCGAGGCGTGCACCTCCATCAAGGAGGTGGCGCCCAGCGCGAAGATCATCATGCTGACGATCAGCGACGAGGAAGCCGACCTCTACGAGGCGATCAAGGCGGGCGCGACGGGATATCTGCTCAAGGAGATCTCCACCGACGAGGTCGCCACCGCCATTCGCGCGGTCGCCGACGGCCAGTCGCAGATCAGCCCCTCCATGGCGTCGAAACTCCTCACCGAGTTCAAGTCGATGATCCAGCGCACCGACGAGCGGCGTCTCGTCCCCGCGCCCCGGCTCACCGACCGCGAGCTGGAAGTGCTCAAGCTGGTCGCCACCGGAATGAACAACCGGGACATCGCCAAGGAGTTGTTCATCTCCGAGAACACCGTGAAGAACCACGTGCGCAACATCCTGGAGAAGTTGCAGCTGCACTCCAGGATGGAGGCCGTGGTCTACGCGATGCGGGAGAAGATCCTGGAGATCCGCTAGGGATCATCCGCCGGGGACCGCCGAGGTCCGCCGGAATCCCACGGAATCCGCCCGACGGTTTCCGTCGCGTACGGAAACCGCAGAACGGAAACCGCCGGACGGAATCCTCCCCCGGGGGCGGTCAGCCCAGCAGCAGGGCCAGTTCGCGGGTGAGCGGCTCGCGCAGTTCCGGGGCGTCCACCCGCTCCACCCGCACGTCCGTGCAGGCCACCCAGCCCGCCGCCTCCACCAGCGCCTGCGCCACCGCCGGGACCGCCTTCGCGCCGTCCAGGGTGATCTGCCGGGCCACCAGGGTCGCGCCCTCGCGCGCCGGGTCCACCCGGCCCACCAGACGGCCGCCCGCGAGCACCGGCATCGCGAAGTACCCGTGCACCCGCTTCTGCTTGGGGACGTAGGCCTCCAGGCGGTGCGTGAAGCCGAAGATCCGCTCCGTGCGCGCCCGTTCCCACACCAGGGAGTCGAACGGGGAGAGCAGGGTGGTGCGGTGACGGCCGCGCACCGGCGTCGCCAGCGCCAGCGGGTCGGCCCAGGCGGGCTTGGCCCAGCCCTCGACCGTGACCGGCACCAGGCCGGAGTCCGCGATCACCGACTCGACCTGCTCGGCCTTGAGCCGGTGGTAGTCGGCGATGTCCGCGCGCGTGCCGACGCCGAGCGACTGCCCGGCGAGGGCGACCAGCCGCCGCAGGCACTCCCGGTCGTCCAGCTCGTCGTGGAGCAGCGCGGCGGGGATCGCGCGCTCGGCGAGGTCGTAGACCCGCTTCCAGCCGCGCCGCTCCACGCACACCACCTCGCCGTACATCAGGGCCCGCTCCACGGCGACCTTGGTGCCCGACCAGTCCCACCACTCGCTGGTGCGCTTGGCGCCGCCCAGCTCCGTCGCGGTGAGCGGCCCCTCGGTGCGCAACTGCTTGACGACCTGCTCGTAGGTGCCGTCCGGCAGGTCGTGGCCCCAGTGCGGACGGCCGCGGTAGGCGCGGCGGCGGAAGGCGAAGTGCGGCCACTCCTCGACCGGCAGGATGCAGGCGGCGTGCGACCAGTACTCGAAGGCGTGGGTGTCCTTCCAGTAGGCGTCCTCGATCGTGCGGCGGCCGACCGCGCCCAGGCGCGCGTAGGGGATCAGCTCGTGCGAACGGGCCAGCACCGAGATCGTGTCGAGCTGGACGGCGCCCAGGTGGCGCAGGACGCCTCTGACCCCGCCCCGGCGGTCGGGCGTGCCCACGAAACCCTGGGCGCGCAGGGCGATGCGGCGAGCCTCGTCGGCCGAGAGGGCGGTGCTGGGGCGCGGAGTCGTCATGGACCGCACGATAGAGGGTGGCACTGACAACGCCGTCCGGCCGCGGGCCGCAACCGGACGGCCGGCGGCGGCACGGATCACCCGGTGCCGGTCACTCGGGGCCGGGGCCGGCCGGTGACTGCGCAGGACGGGGCGGGGACGGCAGGTACGGGGCGGTGGACGGCAGTTCCAGGTCCGAGGGGAGCAGGGAGCCCACCCAGCAGTCGCGCCGGACGCCCTGGTGCACGAGGCCCGACCGCAGGACGCCCTCCAGGTGGAAGCCCGCGCGCTCGGCCACCGCGCGCGAGGGCGCGTTCCCGACCTCCGCGCGCCACTCCACGCGGTCGACGGCGAGGTCGACGAAGGCCCAGCGGGTGACGGCGAGCACCCCCTCGGTGACGTAGCCGCGGCCGCGGTGCTCCTTGGCGGCCCAGTAGCCGATCTCCGCCGAGCTGAGGGAGTGCATGGTGAGGCCGACCATGCCGGTCAGCTCCCCCTGGGGCAGGAAGAGGCCGAAGGTGAACATGGAGCCGTTCGCCCACCCGTCCGGGACCAGCTCCTCGGTGAAGCCCCGCGCGTGCTCGGGGAGGTAGGGCGAGGGGAGAGTGGTCCAGCGCAGGATGTCGGTGTCCTGGGCGGCGGCGTACACCGCGTCGGTGTCCCGCGGACCGACCGTGCGCAGGAGGAGACGGGCCGTCGTGATCGTCACGGGTTCCATCGGGCGATTCTGCTGCCCGGACGCGCGCGACCGCCATCTCTTTGCCGTGGGTGAGCAAGTGATCACAATTCGCGCACACGGAGTGGGTCCGACGCGGCACCATCCGGGGGCCTCGACCGTTGTTCCGTGGAGAAGCGATTTGCGCGTGACGTGAAAACGCCGTACGAAACAGGGCACGGTCGTGGTCCCGGCAGCCTCCCGGCCCGGCGGGGTCCTCGCATACGATGGCCGTTGCTCAGTAAGCCCCAAGGAAACCGACCGTCCCAGGCCCGACCGGCAAGGAGACCAACCCCCGTGTCCGTCCTCTCGAAGATCATGCGTGCAGGCGAAGGCAAGATCCTGCGCAAGCTGCACCGCATCGCGGACCAGGTCAACTCCATCGAAGAGGACTTCGTCGACCTCTCCGACGCCGAGCTGCGGGCCCTCACCGATGAGTACAAGCAGCGCTACAGCGACGGGGAGAGCCTGGACGACCTCCTCCCCGAGGCGTTCGCCACCGTGCGCGAGGCCGCCAAGCGCGTCCTCGGCCAGCGTCACTACGACGTGCAGCTGATGGGCGGCGCCGCCCTCCACCTCGGCTACGTCGCCGAGATGAAGACCGGTGAGGGCAAGACCCTGGTCGGCACCCTGCCCGCGTACCTGAACGCGCTGTCCGGTGAGGGCGTCCACCTCATCACGGTCAACGACTACCTGGCCGAGCGCGACTCTGAGATGATGGGCCGCGTCCACAAGTTCCTGGGCCTCGAGGTCGGCTGCATCCTGGCGAACATGACGCCCGCGCAGCGCCGCGAGCAGTACGAGTGCGACATCACGTACGGCACGAACAACGAGTTCGGCTTCGACTACCTGCGCGACAACATGGCGTGGGCCAAGGACGAACTCGTCCAGCGCGGCCACAACTTCGCGATCGTCGACGAGGTCGACTCGATCCTGGTCGACGAGGCCCGCACCCCGCTGATCATCTCCGGCCCCGCCGACCAGGCCACCAAGTGGTACGGCGACTTCGCCAAGCTCGTCACCCGGCTGAAGAAGGGCGAGGCGGGCAACCCCCTCAAGGGGGTGGAGGAGACCGGCGACTACGACGTCGACGAGAAGAAGCGCACCTGCGCCATCCACGAGTCCGGCGTCGCCAAGGTCGAGGACTGGCTGGGCATCGACAACCTCTACGAGTCGGTGAACACCCCCCTGGTCGGCTACCTGAACAACGCCATCAAGGCCAAGGAACTCTTCAAGAAGGACAAGGACTACGTCGTCATCGACGGCGAGGTCATGATCGTCGACGAGCACACCGGCCGTATCCTCGCCGGTCGCCGCTACAACGAGGGCATGCACCAGGCGATCGAGGCGAAGGAGGGGGTGGACATCAAGGACGAGAACCAGACGCTCGCCACGATCACCCTCCAGAACTTCTTCCGCCTCTACAAGCGCCACAACCACCAGGGCAAGGAGATGCCCGGCCTCTGCGGCATGACCGGTACGGCCATGACCGAGGCCGCCGAGTTCCACCAGATCTACAAGCTCGGCGTCGTCCCGATCCCGACCAACCGGCCGATGGTCCGCAAGGACCAGTCCGACCTCATCTACCGCACCGAGATCGCGAAGTTCGAGGCGGTCGTCGACGACATCGTCGAGAAGCACGAGAAGGGCCAGCCGATCCTCGTCGGCACCACCTCGGTCGAGAAGTCCGAGTACCTCTCGCAGCAGCTCTCCAAGCGCGGTGTGCAGCACGAGGTCCTCAACGCCAAGCAGCACGACCGGGAGGCGACGATCGTCGCCCAGGCGGGCCGCAAGGGCGCGGTGACGGTCGCCACCAACATGGCCGGCCGCGGTACCGACATCAAGCTCGGCGGCAACCCCGAGGACCTCGCCGAGGCGGAGCTGCGCCAGCGCGGCCTCGACCCCGAGGAGCACATCGAGGAGTGGGCGCAGGCGCTGCCCGCCGCCCTGCAGAACGCCGAACTCGCGGTCAAGACCGAGTTCGAGGAGGTCAAGGACCTCGGCGGGCTGTACGTCCTGGGCACCGAGCGGCACGAGTCGCGCCGCATCGACAATCAGCTCCGCGGTCGTTCCGGCCGTCAGGGCGACCCGGGCGAGTCCCGCTTCTACCTCTCCCTCGGCGACGACCTGATGCGCCTGTTCAAGGCCCAGATGGTCGAGCGCGTGATGTCGATGGCGAACGTCCCCGACGACGTGCCGATCGAGAACAAGATGGTCACGCGCGCGATCGCGTCCGCCCAGTCGCAGGTCGAGCAGCAGAACTTCGAGACCCGCAAGAACGTCCTCAAGTACGACGAGGTCCTCAACCGGCAGCGCGAGGTCATCTACGGCGAGCGGCGGCGGGTGCTGGAGGGCGAGGACCTGGAGGAGCAGGTCCAGCACTTCATGAACGACACGATCGACGCGTACATCGCCGCGGAGACCGCCGAGGGCTTCCCCGAGGACTGGGACCTGGAGCGCCTGTGGGGCGCCTTCAAGCAGCTCTACCCGGTGAAGGTCACCGTCGACGAGCTGGAGGAGGCGGCCGGGGACCGGGCCGGTCTCACCGCCGAGTTCATCTCCGAGTCCATCAAGGACGACATCCGCGAGCAGTACGAGTCCCGTGAGACGCAGCTCGGCTCCGAGATCATGCGGGAGCTGGAGCGCCGGGTCGTGCTGTCGGTCCTGGACCGCAAGTGGCGCGAGCACCTCTACGAGATGGACTACCTCCAGGAGGGCATCGGCCTGCGCGCGATGGCGCAGAAGGACCCCCTGGTCGAGTACCAGCGCGAGGGCTTCGACATGTTCACCGCCATGATGGAGGGCATCAAGGAGGAGTCCGTCGGCTACCTGTTCAACCTGGAGGTCCAGGTCGAGCAGCAGGTCGAGGAGGTCCCGGTGGAGGACGCGCGCCCCGAGGCGGACGTCCCGCAGGACGCGGTGCCCGCCCAGGCCGGTGCCCGCCCCGAGATCCGCGCCAAGGGCCTGGACGCCCCGCAGCGGCGCAACCTGCACTTCTCCGCGCCGACCGTGGACGGCGAGGGCGGCACCATCGAGGGCGAGCTGGTCGGTGACGACGACGTCGTGCGCTCCGAGGCCGACGGCCTCACGCGCGCGGAGCGCCGCAAGCAGTCGCGGGGCAGCCGCCGCCGCAAGAAGTAGCGGCCGCCCGCGACCGCGGCGGCGAGCAGCCGCGGCGGTGGGCGGGACGGCGGGAAGCGCTACGGCAGTGAGGCCGTGACGGTGCCTGTGGCGCCGTGACGGTTCCGGACGGGCCGGACACCTCCAGGTGTCCGGCCCGTCGGCGTACGGCCGTGCTCAGGCCGTGGCGTGGCGCGGGCCGCCCGTCTCCACGGCGGTGCAGCGCCAGCGCAGGTCTGCGCCCTGCTCCAGCCGGAACGCCAGGGCGCGCAGCCGGTCGCCCGCGCCGATGCGGGCGAACGCCTCGATGGCGCCCGGACGCGGCACGTAGTAGCCGATGTCGTGGACGACCGGGAGCGGGCCGCGGGTGCGCAGCGGGGCGCGTTCGGCGAGCAGGGCCAGCTCGTCGTAGGCGCGGCCCGCCGTGTGGCGCAGCATCCAGTGGACAGGGCGGCGGCCGCTCAGGACCGCCAGGAGCCGGTCCGCGAAGAGGTCGGTGGGGCTCGGCTGCGGGACCGTGATCCGGCGGCGCGTCTGGGCCGGGACGGTGGGCGCCTGCCTGTCGGCCGGGGACGCCGCCGAGGGGGCCGCGCCGGGCCGGTGTCCGGGGAGCAGGAGGACGGGGAGCGGGCGGGCGGGCCCGGTGCCGGGCCGCGTGCCGACGGGGGAGCCCGGGGCGTGCGCCGGGCGCGGGGTGTCCGGGGCGCT
>NZ_FMCI01000160.1 GCF_900091845.1 Streptomyces sp. SolWspMP-5a-2 | reverse complement strand
TCGGTGAACGGAGCGAGCGCGGCAGCACACTCGGCGATCCGGGACGCGAACTCCGGCGAGGTGGCGAGGAGTTCGACTGCCATACCGGTCCACTGGGAGCCCTGGCCCGGGAAGACGAAGACGGTTCCCGCGGTGCCCTCCCCCACGGTGGCGGTCACCGTGGCGGGTGAGGACTCGCCCGCGGCGAGCGCGTCGAGGCCGGTGAGCAGGTCGGCGGTGGCTCGTCCGACGACGACCGCGCGGTGGTCCATGGCGACCCGGGTGGCGGCCAGGGCGTGGGCCACGTCGAGCGCGCCCGCGTCCGAGGAGCGGACGGCGTCGGCGAGGCGGGCGGCCTGCTCGCGGACCGCGGTGCGGGTCTTGCCGGAGATCACCCAGGGCAGCCAGCGGCCGTCGGCGTCGGCGGGCTCCGCCTTCTCCTCCGCGCGGTCCTCGGCGGGCGCCTGCTCCAGGACCAGGTGCGCGTTGGTGCCGCTGACGCCGAACGACGACACGGCGGCCCGGCGCGGACGGCCGGTCTCGGGCCAGACGGTGTGGTCGGTGAGGAGTTCGACACCGCCGTCCGCCCAGTCGGCGTGCGGGGTCGGCGCGTCGATGTGGAGGCTCTTGGGGAGGATGCCGTGCCGCATGGCCTGCACCATCTTGATGACGCCCGCGACACCCGAAGCGGCCTGCGTGTGGCCGGTGTTGGACTTGAGGGAGCCGAGCAGCAGCGGCTGGGAGTCGCCCCGGTCCTGGCCGTAGGTGGCGAGGAGCGCCTGCGCCTCGATGGGGTCGCCGAGGGTGGTGCCGGTGCCGTGCGCCTCGACGACGTCGACCTCGCCCGCGGTGAGCCCCGAGTCGATGAGGGCCTGGCGGATCAGACGCTGCTGGGAGGGGCCGTTGGGGGCGGTGAGGCCGTTGGAGGCGCCGTCCTGGTTGATGGCCGAGCCGCGGACCACGGCGAGGACCTGGTGGCCGTTGCGGCGGGCGTCGGAGAGGCGCTCCAGGAGGATCAGGCCGACGCCCTCGGACCAGGCGGTGCCGTCGGCGCCCTCGGCGAACGCCTTGCAGCGGCCGTCGGCGGCGAGGCCGCGCTGCCGGGAGAACTCGGTGAACATCTTCGGCGTCGACATCACGGTGGCGCCGCCCGCGAGGGCGAGGGAGCACTCGCCCTGGCGCAGGGACCTGACCGCGAGGTGGAGCGCGACCAGGGAGGAGGAGCAGGCGGTGTCGACGGTGACCGCGGGGCCCTCGAAGCCGTACGTGTAGGAGAGGCGGCCGGAGGCGACGGCGACGGTGTTGCCGGTCAGCAGGTGTCCCGCGACCTCTTCCTGACGGCCCCGGGAGGCGCCGTCGTAGTCGCCGTGGCCGGTGCCGACGAAGACGCCGGTGCTGCTGCCGGTGAGGGTGTCGGGGACGATCCCGGCGCGCTCCAGGGCCTCCCAGGACGTCTCCAGGAGCAGGCGCTGCTGGGGGTCCATGGCGAGGGCCTCGCGCGGCGAGATACCGAAGAAGGCCGGGTCGAACTCGCCCGCGGTGTGCAGGAATCCGCCCTCGCGCGCGTAGGTGGTGCCGTGGTGCGCGGGGTCCGGGTGGAACAGCCGGTCCAGGTCCCAGCCGCGGTTGGCGGGGAAGGGGGAGATGGCGTCGACGCCGTCGGCGGCCAGGTCCCACAGGTCGTCGGGGGTGCGGACGCCGCCGGGGTAGCGGCAGGCCATGCCGACGACGGCGATGGGCTCGCGGTCGCGGTCCTCGGCCTCGCTGAGCTGCTGCCTGGCCTCCTGAAGGTCGGCGACGGCCCGCTTGAGGTACGCGCGGAGCTTGTCCTCGTTCGACATCAGGTAGCCCACCTCTCCATGAGATTCCGGAAAACGCGAAGTTCGGTGAACGGCGATTTCCGAATTCCACGACCCGACCGTTCCGAAGGCCAGTTTGGCGATCTCGGACTGCGTGTTTCCCTAGAGCATGGGGACGTCGCGGGCGTGCGGGAGCTCGGCGGCGGCGGGGCGGGGCGCGAAGGACTGGTGGATTCCCTCGACTGTCTTCGCTATTCACGGACGCGTTCGGGGGCGGCCCCGGGAATATTTCCGCGCACGCGTCCGGGGGTACTCCGAAGTCCCGGGACCGGTGGCGGTGCGACCGGTCCTGGGCCTTCGGAGGGGTACGGGGTGCTCAGCCCGCGGGCACCGCCTCCGGCTCCGCCGCGGCCCGATCCTCCAGGGCGGTGAGCCACTCGTGGACGAGGTCGGCGGCGGGTCCCGAGTCCTCACGGATGAGGGACAGGTGGTCGGAGTCGAGGGGCAGCACGTCGGCGCCGGGCACGACCGGGATGTGCAGCCGCTCCGGGTCGGGCGCGGGGACGCCCTCGATGAGCGCCCGGGTGCACTTGATCTCCAGGACGGGCGCGGTGGTGGGGGTCACGTCCAGGGCGTTGAGGAGCACCATCCAGCGGCCCATCGCGGAGAGGCGCGAGTTGGTGAGGCGCACCGGGGAGTCGTCGACGGCGGTGAAGTTGAACTTCATCATGCCGTTGTAGTCGACGCCCTCGTCGCTGTTGTGCTGGATGCTGAGGGTGTCGAGGAGGACGACGGCGGTCGGGCGGATGCCCCAGGTGCTCTCCAGGACCCCGGCCGCCGCGTAGGCGAGGGAGCCGCCGGAGGAGTGGCCGACGAGGACGAAGGGCTTGCCGTCGGCGGCCTGGAGGGCGCTCTCGGCGATGACCCGGGCGGCCGCGGCGGGGTGGGCGGGCAGCGCCTCACCGGTGTTGAAGCCGACCAGGGGCAGGGCGGAGACGTCGCGGCGGCCCCTGAAGTGCCCGGAGAGGGTGGCGTACTGGTGGACGCCGCCGTTGGCGGTGGGCGCGCTGACGCAGACCAGCCGGGTGGCGGCGGGTCCCTCGGCGAGCGTCACCGGCCAGGGCAGGTCCTCCAGTTCGGCGGTGACCTCGAAGGACGGGCGGAGCGCGGCGACGGTGGCGAGCATCCGCTGGGCCTCGCGCAGCTTGCCCTGGGCGAGTCCGTCGAGGAAGAGGCGCTCCATGGAGTCGTTCTCGGTGGGGCCGCCGGCCGCGCCGGTCTGCGGGGCGGCGCCGCCCTGGGCGCCGAGTTCGGTGCGCAGCCAGGCGGTGAGGCCGTTCGGGGAGCCGCTGTCGTAGACGATGCTGGCGGGCAGCTGGAGGCCGGTGACCTCGCTGAGCTTGCGGCGCAGCTCGATGCCGATCAGGGAGTCGAAGCCGAGTTCGAGGAAGTCGCGCTCGGGGTCGATCTCGGTCGGGTCGGTGTGGCCGAGGAGTTCGGCGGAACAGGCGGTGACCAGGTCCCGCAGGGCGCTCTCCTGGTCGGCGGCGGAGAGGGAGGCGAAGCTCTCGCGGAAGGAGGCCGCGTCGAGGACCCGGGCCGGGCCCGCGGCCGCGGCGGTCCTGCGGGGTGCGGTGACCAGGCCGCGCATCAGCGGCGGCACCTCGTCGGCGTGGACGGCGGCCGGGGGCGTGCCCAGGGTGGTGGCCACGACGAACGGGAGCCTGCGGGCCAGGGCCGCGTCGAGCAGGTCGAGGGCGCGGTCGCTGGGCAGGGTGTCGATGCCGCGGGAGCGGATGCGCTGGCGTCCGGCGTCGGTGAGCAGGTCGCCCGCCATGCCGTCGTCGAGGTCCCAGGCGCCCCAGGCGACGGACAGGGCGGGCAGGCCCTGGGCGGCGCGGTGCTGCGCGAGGGTGTCGAGGACGAGGTTGGCGGCGACGTAGTTGGCCTGTCCGGCGCGCGCGGTGACACCGGAGATGGAGGAGTAGAGGACGAACGCGTCGAGGTCGAGGTGGCGGGTGAGGTCGTGCAGGTGCCAGGCGGCGTCGGCCTTGGGGCGCAGCACTCCGGCGAGGCGCTCGGGGGTGAGGGAGGTGACGACGGCATCGTCGAGGATGCCGGCGGCGTGGACGACGCCGGTGAGCGGGTGGGCGTCGTCCAGGCCGTCCAGGAGGGCGGCCAGGGCGTCCCGGTCGGTGACGTCGCAGGCGGCGACGGTGACGTCGGCGCCCGACTCACGCAGTTCGGCGGCGAGTTCGGCGGCGCCGGGGGCGTCGGGTCCGCGCCGTCCGACCAGCAGCAGCCGGGTGACGTCGTGGTGGGCGACGAGGTGGCGGGCCGTGAGCGCGCCGAGGGTGCCGGTGCCGCCGGTGATGAGGACGGTGCCGCCGCGGGCGCCGCCGAAGAGGTCGGGGCGCTCGGGTCCGTCCTGGTCCCCCGCGGGCGGGGGGAGCTGGGCGAGGCGGCCGACGAGGAGCTGTCCGGAGCGGACGGCGTTCTGCGGTTCGTCGGCGGCGAGGATCTCGTCCAGGGGCAGCGGGGTGCCGGGTTCGAGGTCGACGAGGGTGAGGCTGCCGGGGTGTTCGCCCTGGGCGGTGCGGACCATGCCCCAGACGGCGGCGCCAGCGAGGTTCTCCGCCGGGTCGCCGGGGACGGCGCCGACGACGCCGCGGGCGACGAAGACGAGGCGGGCGCCCGCGGGCCGGGGCGCGGCCAGCCACTCCTGGAGCAGGGCGAGGGTGGCGCGGGTCGCCTCGTGGGTGGCGGCGACCGGGTCGTCGCCGTTGTCGGGGACGGGCACGAGGACGACGGTGCCGTCCTCGGTGACCTCGTCGAGGGAGGTGAGGGTGGTGCCGGTGCCGAAGGGGTCGGTGCCCAGGCCCGCGCGGGGGCCGGGGGCGGTCGTGCCGCCGGGGTCGGCGGGCACCCAGTCCAGGCGCAGCAGGCAGGCCCGGTCGGTGGCGCCGGGGCCGAGCAGCCGGGCGGCGGACGAGGGGCGCAGGGCGAGCGCGGCGACGGACAGCACGGGGCGTCCGGCGGTGTCGACGGCGGCGAGGGAGACGGTGTCCTCGCCGCCCTTGCCGATGCGTACCCGCAGCCGGGTGGCGCCGGAGGCGTGCAGGGTGACGTCGGACCAGGAGAACGGCAGCAGGCCCTGGTCGGCGTCCTTGAGGTCGACGTACTCCACCGCGTGGAGGGCGGCGGTGAGCAGGGCGGGGTGCATGCCGAAGAGGGCGGCGTCGTCGGCGCGGGCGGGCAGTTCCAGCTCGGCGAAGACGTCGTCGCCGCGGGTCCAGGCGGCGCGCAGGCCCTGGAAGACGGGGCCGTACTCGGTGCGCTCGTAGAAGCCGGTGAGGTCGACGGGGGTGGCGTCGACGGGCGGCCAGGCGGTCTCCTCGAAGGGCACCCGGTGCTCGCCGGGGACGAGGACGCCGTCGGCGTGCTGGGTCCACGGCTCGTCGGCGGGCGCGTCGGCGGGCCTGGAGTGGATGCCCAGGGGGCGTCCGCCGGAGGCGTCGGGGGTGCCGACGGTGACCTGGACGGCGACGGCGGCCTTCGGGTCGAGGGCGAGGGGGGTGGTGAGGACGAGTTCCTGGACCCGGCCGCAGCCGACCTGGTCACCGGCGCGGACGGCCAGTTCGAGGAAGCCGGTGGCGGGGAAGAGGATGTGGCCGCCCATGGTGTGGTCGGCGAGCCAGGGGTGGGTGCGCAGTCCGACCCGTCCGGTGAGCAGGACGCCCTCGGACCCGGCGAGGGAGACGGCGGCGCCGAGCAGCGGGTGCTGGGCCGGGGTGAGTCCCGCGCCGGGGATGTCGGCCGCGTGGGCGAGCGGGCGGGGCCAGTAGCGGCGGTGCTGCCAGGCGTAGGTGGGCAGCTCGGTGCGGTGGGCGCCGGTGCCCTCGAACCAGGCGGGCCAGTCGATCCGGACGCCGGACACGTGCAGCTGGGCGAGGCCGGTGAGGAGGGCGTCCTGTTCGGGCCGCTGGGCGCGCAGCGCGGGGACGGCCACGCTGTCGGCGGCGTCGGTGGCGTCGAGGGTCTGCCGGGTGAGGGCGGTCAGGACACCGCCGGGGCCGACCTCCAGGTAGGCGTCGGCGCCCGCTTCGGCGAGGGCGCGGACGCCGTCGGCGAACCGGACGGTGGAGCGGACGTGCTCCACCCAGTAATCAGCGGTGGAGAGTTGGCCGGGGGTGGCGAGCGCGCCGGTGACGTTGGACACGACCGGGATCGTCGGCTCGGCGTAGGTGAGGCCCTCGGCGACGACGCGGAAGGCGTCCAGCATCGGGTCCATGAGGGCCGAGTGGAAGGCGTGGCTGACCGAGAGCCGGGAGGTCTTGCGGCCCTCGGCGGTGAACTCGGCCGCGAGCGCCAGGACTTCGGCCTCGTCACCGGCGACGACCACGGAGTCGGGCCCGTTGACGGCGGCGAGCGCGACCCCGCCGGTGAGCCGGTCGGCGATCTCCGCCTCGGTCGCCTGGACGGCCACCATGGCACCGCCGGACGGCAGTTCCTGCATCAGACGGGCACGGGCCGAGACCAGCGCGCACGCGTCCTCCAGGGAGAACACCCCGGCGACGTGCGCGGCCGCGATCTCACCGATCGAGTGACCGGCCACGAACTCCGGGCGCACACCCCACGATTCGACCAGGCGGTAGAGGGCGACCTCGACGGCGAACAGCGCGGGCTGCGTGTACCCGGTCGTGTGCAGACGGTCGTCGGCCTCCGCGAACAGCACCTCCCGCAGCTCCGGGACGTCAAGAGCGGCCAGGACCGCGTCCAGCGTCTGGGCGAACACCGGGAAGCGGCCGTGCAGTTCACGGCCCATCCCGGCCCGCTGCGAACCCTGACCGGAGAACAGCACCGCGAGGGAGCGCTCCGCGGCACGGCCCCTGGCCGCCTCCACGGGAGCGCCCTCCGCACCGGCCAGCAGCACCGCGCGGTGCTCGAAGGAGGACCGTCCGGTGGCCAGCGAGTACCCGAGGTCCAGCGGCGAGGCGCCGGTGACGGACGTGATCCTGGCGAGCTGGGCGTCCAGGGCGTCCCGCGTCTTGGCGGAGACCGTCCAGGGGACGACGGTGGGGGTGGCGGTCGGCTTCCCGGGCTCGTCGTCGGCGGGTTCCGCGTCCGGCGCCTGCTCGATGAGGACGTGCGCGTTGGTGCCGCTGATGCCGAAGGACGACACACCGGCCCGGCGCGGGCGGCCCGTCTCGGGCCAGGCGCGGCGCTCGGTGAGCAGCGCGACGTTGCCCGCGCTCCAGTCGACGTGCGTGGACGCCTCGCCGATGTGCAGCGACTTGGGCAGGACGCCGTGCCGGATGGCGAGGATCGTCTTGATGACCCCGGCGACACCGGCGGCGGCCTGCGAGTGGCCGATGTTGGACTTCACCGAGCCGAGCAGCAGCGGCCGGTCCTCCGGGCGGTCCTGGCCGTAGGTGGCCAGCAGCGCCTGCGCCTCGATCGGGTCGCCGAGCGGGGTGCCGGTGCCGTGCGCCTCGACGGCGTCGACGTCGGCGGAGGAGAGTCCGGCACCGGCCAGCGCCTGCCGGATCACCCGCTGCTGCGAGGGGCCGTTGGGGGCGGTGAGGCCGTTGGAGGCGCCGTCCTGGTTGATGGCGGAGCCGCGCAGCACCGCGAGGACCTGGTGGCCGTTGCGGCGGGCGTCGGAGAGCCGCTCCAGGACGAGGACGCCCGCGCCCTCCGACCAGCCGGTGCCGTCGGCGTCGTCGGCGAAGGCCTTGCAGCGGCCGCTGGTGGAGATGCCGCCCTGGCGGGTGAAGCCGGAGAAGCCCATGGGCGTCGACATGACGGTGACGCCGCCCGCGAGGGCGAGGCCGCACTCGCCGTTGCGCAGGGCCTGCGCGGCCAGGTGGATGGCGACCAGGGACGCCGAGCAGGCGGTGTCGACGGTGACCGCAGGGCCCGCGAGGTCGAAGGCGTAGGAGAGGCGCCCGGAGACGACGCTCGCGGTGAGGCCGGTGGTGGCGTGCCCCTCGGCGTCCTCGCGGGAGTTCATGACGACGCCGACGTAGTCGACGCCCGCGGTGCCGACGAAGACGCCGGTGCGGCTGCCGCGCAGCGAGACCGGGTCGATACCGGCCCGCTCCACGGCCTCCCAGGACGTCTCCAGCAGGATGCGCTGCTGCGGGTCCATCGCGACGGCCTCGCGGGGCGAGATCCCGAAGAAGCCAGCATCGAAGGCGGCCGCGTCGACGAACCCGCCCTCGCCCGCGGCGCTGCTCCCGGGGCCCTCGCCGTTGAGGGCGTCGAGGTCCCAGCCGCGGTCGGCGGGGAAGGGCGTGATGCCGTCGCGGCCCTCGTCGAGGAGGTTCCAGTACTCCTCGGGCGAGTTCACCCCGCCGGGCAGCCGACAGGCCATGCCGACGACGGCGATGGGTTCGCGCCGGTGGGCCTCGGCCTCCTCCAGCCGCCTGCGGGTCTTGTGCAGATCGGCCGTGACCCACTTGAGGTAGTCGACGAGCTTCTTGTCATCGGGCATGACGGGGGGAACCTTCCTGTGGTGGATCAAGCTCGTCTCAGCGGTCGCCCAGCCGGCCCAGCTCGTTGTCGATGAACGCGAAGACGTCGTCGGCGCTGGCCGATTCGAAGTCGTCGTCGACGGACGAGTGGGTCGGTTCCGGGGCGGCGCCGCGTACCTTGTCCAGCATCTGGCCGAGGCGCAGGGCGAGGCCCGCGCGGGTGATCTCGTCCGGGTCGCCCGCCGCGAACAGCGCTTCGAGCCGGTCGAGTTCGGTGAGGAGCGACGGCCCCTGCGGGGTGTCGTCGCCCACCAGCTCGGAGACGAAGTGCTCGGCGAGCGACGTCGGGGTCGGGTAGTCGAAGACCAGCGTCGCCGGCAGGCGCAGTCCGGTCGCGGTGGAGAGGTGGTTGCGCAGTTCCAGCGCGGTCAGGGAGTCGAAGCCGAGGTCGCGGAACTCCTGGGTGATGTCGACGGACTTCGGGGAGGCGTGGCCGAGGACCCGGGCGGCCTGCTCGCGGACCAGGTCGGTGACGTGCCGGACGCGGTCGGCCGCGCCGAGTTCGGCGAGCCGGGCGCCGAGCGCGGCGGAGGCTCCGGCCGCGTCGGTGGCGGCGGCGGTGCGCCGGCCGCTGCGGACCATGGAGCGGAACAGCGGCGGCAGGTCCTCGATGGCGGCGCCGCGCATGGCGCCCGCGGCGAGACCGACCAGGACGAGGAACGTCTCGTCGGAGCCGCGCGCGATGTCGAACAGTTCGAGACCCTGCTCGACGGGCAGCGGCGGGAGGCCGCCCGACTGCATGCGGCGCATGTCGGTGTCGGAGAGGGTGCTGGTCATGCCGCCGTCGTGGGCCCACGGTCCCCAGGCCAGCGAGGTGCCGGTGAGGCCGAGTTCGCGGCGGTGGCGGGTGAGGGCGTCCAGGAAGGAGTTGGCGGCGGCGTAGTTGCCCTGGCCGGGGCTGCCCATGACGCCCGCGATGGACGAGAAGGGCAGGAACGCGGCGAGGTCCAGGTCCCGGGTCAGCTCGTGCAGGTGCCAGGCGGCGTCCACCTTGGGCCGCAGGACGTCGGCGAGCCGCTCCGGGGAGAGCGAGGCGATGATGCCGTCGTCCAGGATGCCCGCGGTGTGCACGATCGCGGTGAGCGGGTGGGCCCCGGGCACCGCGGCGATCATGGCGGCGGTGGCGTCCCGGTCGCTGGTGTCGCAGGCGACGACGGTGGCCTCGGCGCCCAGCTCCCGCAGTTCGGCGGTGAGTTCGGCGGCGCCGGGGGCGTCGGCGCCGCGCCTGCTGGTGAGCAGCAGGTGGCGCATCCCGGCGGCGGCGAAGCGGCGGGCGAGGTGTCCGCCGAGCGCGCCGGTGCCGCCGGTGATGAGGACGGTGCCGTCCGGGTTCCAGCGCGGCGGCATGGTCAGGACGATCTTGCCGATGTGCTTGGCCTGGCTCATGAAGCGGAACGCCTCACGGGCCCGCCGCACGTCCCACACCTTCACCGGCAGCGGCGACAGCGCGCCCTCGGCGAAGAGTTCGAGGAGTTCCCCGAGGAGTGCCTTGTTGCGCTCGGGTCCGGCCTCGCCGAGGTCGAAGGCGCGGTAGCGGACGTCGCCCGTGGAGCGCGGGTCGCGGATGTCGGTCTTGCCCATCTCCAGGAACCGGCCGCCGGGGGCGGTGATCCGCAGGGAGGCGTCCACGAACTCGCCCGCGAGGGCGTTCAGGACCACGTCCATGGCCGGGAACTTGTCCGCGAAGCCGAGGTCGCGGGAGGACGCGATGTGGTCGTCGTCCAGGCCCATGGACCGCAGGGCGTCCCACTTGCCCTCGCTGGCCGTCGCGTACACCTCGGCGCCCAGGTGGCGGGCGAGCTGGATGGCGGCCATGCCGACACCACCCGCACCGGCGTGGATCAGCACCTTCTCCCCCGCCGACAGACCGGCCAGGTCGCGGAAGGCGTACAGGGCGGTGAGGAACACCAGCGGCACGGAGGCCGCCTCGCGCTGGGTCCAGCCGTCGGGCACGCGGGCCAGGTAGTGCTGGTCGGCGACGACGACGGGGCCGAAGCCGCCGCCGACGGTGCCCAGGACGCGGTCGCCGACGGCGAGCCCGGTGACGGCCTCGCCGATCCCGGTGACCACGCCCGCGGCCTCGGTGCCCATCGGGCCCGACTCGCCCGGGTACATGCCGAGCGCGTTGAGGACGTCGCGGAAGTTGACGCCGGTGGCGTCCACGGCGACCCGGACCTCGTCCGCGCCGAGCGGTGCGAGGACCTCGGGGCACGGGGCGAGGACCAGGTTGTCGAGGCTGCCCTTGCCCGTGGTGTCCAGGCGCCACGGCACATGGGCCGGGGCGAGCAGGCCGGGCGCGGTGGTGAGCCGTTCCAGGCGGCCGACGAGCGGGGCGCCGTCCCGGACGGCGAACTGGGCGTCCCCGGTGGCGAGGAGTCCCGGCAGGTCGGGCAGCAGGGCGCGCAGCGCGTCCTGGGTGTCCGGGGTGCCGGTGGTGTCCAGGTCGAGCAGGACGAACCGGTCGGGGTTCTCGGACTGCGCGGAGCGCACCAGGCCCCAGGCAGCGGCAGCGGCGAGGTCGCGGACGGTCTCGGTGTCGGTGGCGGCGATCGCGCCGCGGGTGACGAAGACCATCCGGGCGTGGTCGATCCGGTCGGTCGCCAGCCACCCCTGGAGCAGGTCCAGGGTGCGGGTGGTCAGCGCGTGGACCGCGCCCGGGACGTCCTGGCCGGGCCCGTACAGGTCGTCGGCGCCCGCTCCGGTGAGCGGGACGAGGACGAAGTCGGGGGCGCCGGAGGTGTCCCCGTCGGGGCCGGTGAGGTCGGCGAGGGAGGCCAGGGTGGTGCCGAGGAGGTCGCCGCCGAGGGTGCCGGCGGTCAGGCCCTCGGTGGGCTTGACCTCGGGCACGGCCGTCCAGTCGAGGCGGAAGACCGGCTCCTGGCCGCCGGTGGCGACCGGGGCGCTGGGCACGGTGGGCGCGCGCAGCACCAGCGACTCGGCGGAGAGCACCGGGGCGCCCTCTGCGTCGGCCGCGGTCACCCGCACCGACTCGTCGCCGAGCCGCTGGATGCGCACCCGGAGCGTGGTGGCGCCCCGGGCGTGCAGGGAGACGCCGTTCCAGGCGAACGGCAGCAGCGGGTTCTCGGCGCTGCCGACGCCGAGGTAGCCGTTGGCGTGCTGGACGGCGTCGAGGAGCGCCGGGTGCATCCCGAAGTACTGGGCGTCACCGGCGACGTCGTCGGGCAGGGAGACCTCGGCGAAGGCTTCCTCGCCGCGGATCCACACCTGGCGCAGGCCGTGGAAGGAGGGCCCGTACTCGGTGCGGCTGTAGTCGCCGTCGAACTGGACGGAGACGGCGTCGGCGGGCGGCCAGACGGGCGCCTCGAAGGTGTCGGTGCGCTCCTCGACGGCGAGGAGGCCGTCGGCGTGCCGGGACCAGGGGCCTTCGACGACGTCGGAGGGCCGGGAGTAGAAGGTGATGGTGCGGGAGCCGTCGTCGCCGGGGGCGCCGATGACGACCTGGACGGAGGTGGGGACCTTCGCGTCGAGGACCATCGGGGCGGCGAGGACCAGTTCCTCGACCCGGCCGCAGCCGACCTGGTCGGCGGCGCGGACCGCCATCTCCAGGTAGCCGGTGCCGGGCATGATGACCGTGCCGCCGACCTTGTGGTCGAGCAGCCAGGGGTGCACCTGGAGGGAGATCTGGCTGGTGAAGAGGGCGGCCTCGGAGTCGGCGAGCGGTACGGCCGCGCCGAGCAGCGGGTGTTCGGCGGAGATCAGTCCTGCCGTGCTGATGTCGCCGGTGAGGGCGGCCGGGCGGGGCCAGTACCGCTCGCGCTGGAAGGCGTAGGTGGGCAGGTCGGTGCGGTGGGCGCCGGTGCCCTCGAACCAGTCGCTCCAGCGGACGCGGACGCCGCTGACGTGGAGTCCGGCGAGCGCGGTGAGCAGCGCGGTCTCCTCGTCGCGGTCCTTGCGCAGGGCCGGGAGGACGACGGCCTCGTCGTGTCCCCCGTCGTCCAGGACGCGCTGGGTGAGGGCGGTGAGGACACCGCCGGGACCGATCTCCAGGAAGGCGTTGGCGCCGGTCCCGGTGAGGGCGCGGACGCCGTCGGCGAAGCGGACGGTGGAGCGGACGTGGCCGACCCAGTACCCGGGGTCGGTGAGCTGCCCGGCTTCGGCGAGGGCGCCGGTGACGTTGGAGACGACCGGGATCTTCGGCTCGGCGTAGGTGAGGCTCTCGGCGACGGCGCGGAAGGCGTCGAGCATCGGGTCCATCAGCGGCGAGTGGAAGGCGTGGCTGACCGAGAGGCGCTGCGTCTTGCGGCCCTCGGCCGTGAACTCGGCCGCGAGCGCGAGGACTTCGGCCTCGTCACCGGCGACGACCACGGAGTCGGGCCCGTTGACGGCGGCGAGCGCGATCCCGTCGGTCAGGCGACCGGCGATCTCCGCCTCGGTCGCCTGGACGGCCACCATGGCACCGCCGGACGGCAGTTCCTGCATGAGGCGGGCACGGGCCGAGACCAGCGCGCACGCGTCGTCGAGGGAGAACACCCCGGCGACGTGCGCGGCCGCGATCTCGCCGATGGAGTGTCCGGCCACGAACTCCGGGCGCACGCCCCACGATTCGACCAGGCGGTAGAGGGCGACCTCGACGGCGAACAGCGCGGGCTGCGTGTACCCGGTCGTGTCCAGCCGCTCGTCGGCCTCGGCGAACAGCACCTCCCGCAGCTCGGGGACGTCCAGACGGGCCAGCGCCGCGTCCAGCGCCTCCGCGAACACCGGGAAGCGGGCGTGCAGTTCACGGCCCATCCCGGCCCGCTGCGAACCCTGGCCGGAGAAGAGGACGGCGAGGGAGCGGATGGCTGCGCGGCCCCGGGCGGCCTCGACGGGCGCGCCGCCGGGTCCGGCGAGGAGCACCGCGCGGTGGTCGAACAGGGCCCGTCCGGTGGCGAGCGAGAAGCCCAGGTCGAGCGGGTCCGCGGTGGTGAGGGCGGTGACGGCCGACGCCTGCGCGTCCAGGGCCTGTTCCGACTTGGCGGAGACCGGCCACGGCACGACGGTCGGGGTGACCGTGGGGGCGGCGGGCGTCGCGGGCTCCTCCGGTGCCTCGGGCGCCTGCTCGATGATGGTGTGCGCGTTGGTGCCGCTGATGCCGAAGGACGAGATGCCCGCGCGCCAGGGGCGCCCGGTCTCGGGCCACGCGGACTCCTCGGTGAGCAGCCGGATCGCCCCGGCCTCCCAGTCGACGTGCGTGGAGGGCCGGTCGACGTGCAGGGTGCGCGGCAGGACGCCGTTGCGCATCGCCATGACCGTCTTGATGATGCCGGCGACACCGGCGGCGGCCTGGGTGTGGCCGATGTTGGACTTGATGGAGCCCAGCAGCAGCGGCCGGTCCTCCGGGCGGTCCTGGCCGTAGGTGGCCAGCAGCGCCTGCGCCTCGATCGGGTCACCGAGCGGGGTGCCGGTGCCGTGGCCCTCGACGGCGTCGATGTCGGAGGTGGTGAGTCCGGCGCTGGCCAGGGCCTGGCGGATCACCCGCTGCTGGGACGGGCCGTTGGGGGCGGTGAGGCCGTTGGAGGCGCCGTCCTGGTTGATGGCCGAGCCGCGGACCACGGCGAGGACCTCGTGGCCGTTGCGGCGCGCGTCGGAGAGCCGTTCGACGACGATCAGGCCGACGCCCTCGGACCAGCCGGTGCCGTCGGCGGCGTCGGCGTACGCCTTGCAGCGGCCGTCGGTGGACAGGCCGTTCTGGAGGGTGAAGCCGGAGAAGCTGGACGGCGTGCTCATCATCGTGATGCCGCCCGCGACGGCGAGGTCGCACTCGCCCGCGCGCAGCGCCTGCATCGCCCAGTGCAGGGCGACCAGCGAGGACGAGCAGGCGGTGTCGACGGTGACCGCCGGGCCTTCGAGCCCGAAGGTGTAGGCGAGCCGCCCGGAGACGACGCTCGCGGCGAGGCCGGTACCGGCGTGGCCCTCCAGGTCCTCGCGGGAGTTCATGACGAGGGTGGAGTAGTCCTGGCCGTTGGTGCCGACGAAGACACCGGTGCGGCTGCCGCGCAGCCCGTCGGCGTCGATGCCGGAGCGCTCGAACGCCTCCCAGGTGGTCTCCAGGAGGAGGCGCTGCTGCGGGTCCATGGCGAGCGCCTCGCGCGGGGAGATCCCGAAGAACGCGGCGTCGAAGTCGGCGGCGCCCGAGAGGAATCCACCGCGCAGGGTGGCGCTGCGGCCGCGGCCGTCGGCGCCGCCGCTGGTCAGGGTCGCGAGGTCCCAGCCGCGGTCCTCGGGGAACGCCTCGACGCCGTCGCGGCCCTCGCTGAGCATCGCCCACAGGTCCTGCGGGGAGCGGACCCCGCCGGGCAGCCGGCAGGCCATCCCGACGATGACGACCGGGTCCTCGGCCAGCGCCGCGGCGGTCGCCGGGTCGGCGCCCCGGGTGTCGGGTTCGCCGAGCAGCGCGGTGACGAGGTGCTGGGCGAGCGCCTTGGCGGTCGGGTAGTCGTAGACCGTGGTGGCGGGCATCCGCAGGCCGGTGGCGAGGGCGAGCCTGTTGGGCAGTTCGATCGCGGTGAGCGAGTCGAAGCCGAGGTCGCGGAAGTTCCTGTCGGGGGCGACGGCCTCCGGTCCCGGGTGGCCGAGGACGGCCGCCGCGTGGGTGCGCACCAGGTCCGTGAGGAGTCCGGCGCGCTCGTCGGCGGGCAGCGGGCGCAGCCGTTCGGCGAGCCCGGACGCGGCGGTCCTGGTCCGGTCACGGGTGTTCTCGGCGTCGGCCAGGGCCTGCCTGGCCTCCGGCAGGTCGCGCAGCAGGGCGTTGCCGCGCATCCCGATCAGCCCGTCCAGGACCTGCGGCTGGCGCGGGTCGAAGAGGACCGGGGCCGCCTCGGGCCTGGTGACGGCCTGGCGGAGCGCGGCGAGCGCCAGATCGGGGTGGACGGCGGGGTGTCCCGCGCCCGTCTGCTGGGGGCGCTGTGCCGGGGCGTCGTCGCCGATCCAGGCGCCCCAGCCGATGGCGGTGGCGGGCAGTCCGGCGGCGCGGCGGCGCCGGGCGAGCGCGTCGAGGACGGCGGTGGCGGCGGCGAGGTTGGCGCGGCCGGCCGTGCCGATGGTCCCGGCGACGGACGAGCAGAGGACGAACGCGTCCAGGTCGAGGTCGCGGGTCAGCTCGTCCAGGTGGAGGGCGGGCGCGGTCCTGGCGTGGTGCAGGGCGGCGAACCGGTCGGGGGTGAGGTCGTCCAGGACGCCGTCGTCGACGACACCGGCCGCGTGCACGACCGCGGTGAGCGGGGTGGTGTCCGGGACGGCGGCGAGGACGGCGGCGAGGGCGTCGCGGTCGGCGGCGTCGCAGGCGACCAGGGTGACGTGGGCGCCCAGGTCGGTGAGTTCGGCGCGCAGGGCGTCGGCGCCGGGGGCGTCAGGGCCGCGGCGGCCGAGGAGCACCAGGCGTTCGGCGCCCGCTCCGGCCAGCCAGCGCGCCACGTGGGCGCCCCGGCCGCCGGTGCCGCCGGTGACGAGGACGGTGCCGCGCGGCTGCCAGCCCGCGTCGGGCGCGGTCTCGGTCGCCGGGACGAGCCTGCGGCCGAAGACGGCGGAGGCGCGGACGGCGACCTGGTCCTCGCCGTCGTGTCCGGCGAGGACGGCGGCGAACCGGCGGGCGGCCCGCTCGTCCAGGTCGGCGGGGAGGTCGACGAGACCGCCCCACACGGCGGGGTGTTCGAGCGCGGCGACCCGGCCGAGGCCCCAGACGGCGGCCTGTGCGGGGGCGGTGACGGCCTCGGTGCCCGCGACCGTGACGGCGCCCCTGGTCAGGGCCCAGAGCGGGGCGCCGACCTCGGCGTCCAGCAGTGCCTGCACCAGTACGGCGGTCGGGACCGCGGCGGTGTCGGGGTTCTCGGTGGAGTCGGCGACGGCGAGCAGGGAGACCACGCCGGCGAGAGCGGTGCCGTCGGCGGCGAGGGCGCGCAGCCTGGCCGCGAGGGCGTCGCGTTCGACGGTGTCCACGGTGAGGCGGACGAGGTCGGCGCCGCCGGTGCCGACGGCGTCGAGGACGGCGGACGTCCACGGGTCGTCGGCGTGCGCGGCGGGCACCACGGCGAGCCAGGTGCCGGTGGGCGCGGGCGCGGTGGCGGGCAGGGAGAGCGGCTTCCACGTCTCGTGGTGCCGGTTGGAGTCGACCATGGCCTGGTCGCGGCGCCTGCGCCGCCAGGTGGAGAGGGCGGGCAGGACGGCGCCGAGGGCGTCGGTGTCCACGGCCAGGTCGGCGGCGAGGCTGGTGAGGTCCTCGCCCTCGACGGCGGTCCAGAAGGCGCCGTCGAGGGGGTCGGCGGTGCCGCCGGTGGCGTGGCGCCGGGTGTCGGGCCAGTAGCGGGAGCGCTGGAAGGCGTACGTGGGCAGTTCCACGCGGCGGGCGCCGGTGCCGTCGAGGGCGGCGGCCCAGTCGACGCGGACGCCGGTGACGTGGAGTCCGGCGAGCGCGGTGAGCAGCGCGGCCTCCTCGCCGCGGTCCTTGCGCAGCGCGGGCACGGCGACCGGGGCGTCAGTGTCGGCGGGGTCGAGGGCGTCGAGGGTCTGCCGGGTGAGGGCGGTGAGGACGCCGCCGGGGCCGACCTCCAGGAAGGCGTTGGCACCCGCGTCGGCGAGGGCGCGGACGCCGTCGGCGAACCGGACGGTGGAGCGGACGTGCTCCACCCAGTAGGCGGCGGTGCTCAGTTGGCCGGGGGTGGCGAGAGCGCCGGTGACGTTGGAGACGACCGGGATCGTCGGCTCGCCGTAGGTCAGACCCTCGGCGACCTCACGGAACGCGTCCAGCATCGGGTCCATGAGCGCCGAGTGGAAGGCGTGGCTGACCGAGAGGCGCTGCGTCTTGCGGCCCTCGGCGACGAACTCGGCCGCGAGCGCGGTGACGTCGTTCTCCGGACCGGCGACGACCACGGACTCCGGGCCGTTGACGGCGGCCACGGACAGCCCGCCCGTCAGCCGCTCCGCGACCTCGGCCTCGGTCGCCTGCACGGCCACCATGGCACCACCGGACGGCAGTTCCTGCATCAGACGGGCACGGGCCGAGACCAACGCGCACGCGTCCTCCAGCGAGAACACCCCGGCGACATGCGCGGCCGCGATCTCACCGATCGAGTGACCGGCCACGAACTCCGGCGTCACACCCAGGGATTCGAGGAGCCGGTAGAGGGCGACCTCGACGGCGAAGAGAGCGGGCTGCGTGTACCCGGTGGTGTCGAGGAGGGCGGCCTGCTCGGAGCCCTCCTCGGCGAACAGCACCTCGCGCAGTCCGGTGACGTCCAGACCGTCGAGGACGGCGTCCAGCGCCTGGGCGAACACCGGGTAGCGGGCGTGCAGTTCACGGCCCATCCCGGCCCGCTGCGAACCCTGACCGGAGAAGAGGACGGCGAGGGAGCGCTCGACGGCGCGGCCCCTGGCCACCTCGGCGGGCTCCGCGTCGGCCGTCGCGAGCAGCACCGCGCGGTACTCGAAGGAGGACCGGCCGGTGGCGAGCGAGAGGCCGATGTCCAGCGGGGTGACCCCGGTGACGGACGTGACCCGGGCGAGCTGGGCGTCCAGGGCCTCGGGGGACTTCGCCGAGACCGGCCACGCGGCGGCCGGGGCCGTGCCGGGCGCGGTGGCGGGAGCGGGCTCCTGGGGTGCGTCGGGTGCCTGCTCGATGATGGTGTGCGCGTTGGTGCCGCTGATGCCGAAGGAGGACACGGCGGCCCGGCGCGGGCGCCCGGTCTCGGGCCACTCGGTGGTCTCGGTCAGCAGGCGCACCTCGCCCTCGGTCCAGTCGACGTGGGTCGAGGGCCGGTCGATGTGCAGGGACTTGGGCAGGACGCCGTGCCGGATCGCCATGACGGTCTTGATGACGCCCGCGACACCGGCGGCGGCCTGCGCGTGGCCGATGTTGGACTTGATGGAGCCCAGCAGCAGCGGCCGGTCCTCGGGCCGGTCCTGGCCGTAGGTGGCCAGGAGCGCCTGCGCCTCGATCGGGTCACCCAGGGTGGTGCCCGTGCCGTGCGCCTCGACGGCGTCGACGTCGGCCGTGGTGAGCCCGGCACTGGCCAGCGCCTGCCGGATCACCCGCTGCTGGGACGGGCCGTTGGGGGCGGTGAGCCCGTTGGAGGCGCCGTCCTGGTTGACGGCGGAGCCGCGCAGCACCGCGAGCACCGGGTGCCCCTTGCGGCGGGCGTCGGAGAGCCGCTCGACGACCAGCATGCCGACGCCCTCGGACCAGCCGGTGCCGTCGGCCGCGTCGGCGAACGCCTTGCAGCGGCCGTCGCCCGCGAGACCGCCCTGCCGGGTGAATCCGGCGTAGCCCATGGCGGTGGACATCACGGTGACGCCGCCCGCGAGCGCCAGGTCGGCCTCGCCGGAGCGCAGCGCGTGCGCGGCCCAGTGCAGGGCGACCAGCGAGGAGGAGCAGGCGGTGTCGATGGTGACCGCCGGGCCCTCCAGGCCGAACGTGTAGGAGAGGCGCCCGGAGATGACGCTGGTGGCGAGGCCGGTGGGGGCGTGGCCCTCGGCGTCCTCGCGGGAGTTCATGACCAGGGTGGTGTAGTCCTGGCCGCTGGTGCCGACGAAGACACCGGTCCGGCTGCCGCGCATGGTGGCCGGGTCGATCCCGGCCCGCTCGAACGCCTCCCAGGACGTCTCCAGGAGCAGCCGCTGCTGCGGGTCCATGGCGAGCGCCTCGCGGGGCGAGATGCCGAAGAACCCGGCGTCGAAGTCGGCGACGTCGTAGAGGAATCCGCCCTCGGAGGTGGCGCTGCGGCCGTGGCCGCTCTCGCCGCCGCGCTGGAGGGTGTCGAGGTCCCAGCCGCGGTCGGTCGGGAAGGCGGATATGCCCTCCTCGCCGTCCAGGACGAGCTGCCACAGCTCCTCGGGAGAGCTGACGCCGCCGGGCATCCGGCAGGCCATGCCGACGATGACGATCGGGTCCTCGGCGACGGCCGTGGCGACCACGGCGGGCCCGGCCGCGCCGGTCTTGCGCTCCTCGTCGAGGAGCGCGGAGACCAGGTGTTCGGCGAGGACCGTGGGGGTCGGGTAGTCGAAGACGAGGGTGGCGGGCAGCCGCAGTCCGGTGGCGGCGGTGAGCCGGTTGCGCAGTTCGACGGCGGTGAGCGAGTCGAAGCCGAGGTCGTGGAAGTCGCGGTCGGCGTCGATGGCCTTGGTCGAGGAGTGGCCGAGGACCGGTGCGGCCTCGCCGCGGACCAGGTTGACGGCGAAGCGCAGCCGCTCCTCCTCGCGCAGGTCGAGGAGTTGGCGGGTGACGGCGGCGGCGGTGCTCGCGCCGCCGACGGCGGTCGCGGCGGCGCGGCGGGTGCCGCGCACCAGGTTGCGCAGCAGCGGCGGGACCTCGCCGGGCATCCGGCTGTCGCCCGAGGCGCCGATCGGCACCAGGTACGGCTCGGCGGAGACGGTGGCCGCGTCCCACAGGGCGAGGCCCTGCGCGACGGTGAGGGGCGGCGCGGCGGAGGCCGTCATGCGGCGCATCCCGGCGTCGGAGAGGGTGCCGGTCATGCCGGCGGTCTGCTCCCAGGCGCCCCAGCCCAGCGAGAGGCCGGGCAGGCCCTCGTCGGCGCGGTGCTGGGCGAGGGTGTCGAGGACGACGTTGGCGGCCGCGTAGTTGGCCTGCCCGGCGCTGCCCATGACGCCGGAGACGGAGGAGAACATCACGAACGCGGCGAGGTCGAGACCCCGGGTCAGCTCGTGCAGGTGCCAGGCGGCGTCGACCTTCGGACGCAGCACCGTCGCCAGCCGCTCGGGGGTGAGCGCGGTGACCACACCGTCGTCCAGAACACCCGCGGTGTGCACCACGGCCGTCAGCGGGTGCTCAGCGGGCACGGACGCCAGCAGCTCGACGACGTCCTGACGGTTCGTCACATCACACGCGGTGACGTCGACATGGGCGCCGAGTCCGGCCAGTTCGGCGCGGAACTCGTCGACACCCGCGGCGGCCGGACCGCTGCGCGAGACCAGCAGCAGACGGCGGGCACCGCGCTCCTGGACCAGGTGGCGGGCCAGCTCACGGCCGAGACCACCGGTACCGCCGGTGATCAGGACCGTGCCGTCGGGGTTCCAGCGGGTCGGGAGCCGCAGCACGATCTTGCCGATGTGCTTGGCCTGGCTCATGAAGCGGAACGCCTCACGCGCCCGCCGCACGTCCCACACCTTCACCGGCAGCGGCGACAGCGCACCGGAGTCGAACAACTCGACCAGTTCGGCCAGGAGTTCGCGCGTCCGGTCGGGTCCTGCCTCTCCGAGGTCGAAGGCGCGGTAGCGGACGTCACCGACCGATCGGGGGTCGCGGATGTCGGTCTTGCCCATCTCCAGGAACCGGCCGCCGGGCGCGGTGATCCGCAGGGAGGCGTCCACGAACTCGCCCGCGAGGGCGTTCAGGACGACGTCCATGGCCGGGAACCTGTCCGCGAAGGACACGTCACGCGAGGAGGCGATGTGGTCGTCGTCCAGGCCGAGCCCGCGCAGGGTGTCCCACTTGGGCTCGCTGGCCGTCGCGTACACCTCGGCGCCCAGGTGGCGGGCGAGCTGGATGGCGGCCATGCCGACACCACCCGCACCGGCGTGGATCAGCACCTTCTCCCCCGCCGACAGACCGGCGAGTTCGGTGAGGCCGTAGAGGGCGGTGAGGAACACCAGCGGCACGGAGGCCGCCTCCTCGTCCGTCCAGGATCCGGGGACACGGGTCAGGAAGCGCTCGTCGATGAGGGTGTCGGTGGCGAGGCCGCCCGGCACCATGCCCATCACACGGTCGCCGACGGCGAGTTCCGTGACGCCGGGGCCGACCGCGGTGACGACACCGGCGGCCTCGGCGCCGAGCAGCCCCGCCTCGCCCGGGTACATGCCGAGCGCGTTGAGGACGTCGCGGAAGTTGAGACCGGCGGCGCGGACCTCGACGCGGACCTCGCGGTCGGCGGGGTCCTCGGACACCTCGGGGCTCGGGCGCAGGGTGAGCGCGTCCAGGCTGCCCCGGGAGGTGCTGTCCAGGCGCCACGGCCCGTCGGCGGGCGGCAGCAGGGTCGGCGCGGTCACCGCGCGGTCCAGCCGTCCGACGAGGAGCGCGCCGTCACGGACGACGAACTGGGCGTCGCCGCCCGCCAGCAGGGCGGGGAGCTGCGGCAGGACGTCCTCGGCGCGGGCGTCGGCGTCCAGGTCGAGCAGGGCGAAGCGGGTGGGGTTCTCGGACTGGGCGGCGCGGACCAGGCCCCAGACCACGGCGGCGGCCAGATCACCGATCCGGTCGTCCGCACCGGCCCGCACGGCCCGGCGGGTGACGAACACCAGGCGGGAGTCGGCGAACCGCTCCCCGGCCAGCCACTCCTGGACCAGGCCGAGGGCGTGCGCGGCGAGGTGCTGGGTGGCGGCGGGCAGGTCGGTGTCGTCGAGGTCACCGGAGACCGGCACGCAGACCAGCGTCTCGTCGCCGGTGAGCCCGGCGAGGGCGGTGACGGGAGCGGACCCGGCGGGGGCGGCGACGGTGGCGTACCGGGCGGCCTCGGTGGCCTGGCCGGCCGGGGTCTCCGGGGCGGCCGTCCAGTCGAGGCGCAGCAGCGAGTCCAGTTCGGTGCGGCGGGCCGCGGGCGCCGCGATCCCGGCGGGCACCCGCAGGACCAGCGACTCCGCCGACAGGACGGGGGCGCCCTCGACGTCGACGGCGGCGATGGACACCGAGTCCTCGCCGGTGCGGGCGACGCGGAAGCGGACCACGGAGGCGCCGCCCGCGTGCAGCGACACCCCGGCCCACAGGAACGGCAGCAGCTTGTGCTCGTCGTCGAGTCCGGCGAAGCCGACGGACTGGACGGCGGCGTCGAGCAGCGCCGGGTGCATGCCGTAGTAGCCGGCGTCGTCGGCCTGGGACGGCAGGGCCGCCTCCACGAACGCCTCGTCGCCGCGCTTCCAGACGGCGCGGATGGTGCGGAAGACGGGACCGTACTCGGTGCGGTCGTAGAAGCCCTCCAGGTCGACGGCGACCGCGCCCTTCGGCGGCCAGACCGACGCGTCGAGGACGGCGGTGACGGCACCGCCGGTCAGGACGCCCGCCGCGTGCTCGGTCCAGGGGGCGTCGGGGGCGTCGGCGGGCCGGGAGTACAGGCTGACGGTGCGGGCGCCGCTCTCGTCGGGGGCACCGGCCCACACCTGGACGACCACGGCGGCGTCCTCGGGCAGCAGCAGCGGGGTGGCGAGGGTGAACTCCTCCACCCGGTCGCAGCCGACCTCGTCGGCGGCGCGGACGGCCAGTTCGAGGAAGCCGGTGGCGGGGAAGAGGACGAGGCCGCCGCCGACGGTGTGGTCGGCGAGCCACGGGTGGGTGGTGAGGGAGAGGCGGCCGGTGAACAGGACGCCCTCGGAGGTGGCGAGCGCGGTGGCGGCGCCGAGCAGCGGGTGCTCGGCGGGGCGGAGTCCGGCGCCGGTGACGTCACCGGTGTGGGTGGCCGGGCGCGGCCAGTAGCGCTCGTGGTGGAAGGCGTAGGTGGGCAGGGCGACGCGGCGGGCGCCGGTGCCGTCGAAGCAGCGCGCCCAGTCGATGTCGACGCCGGAGGTGTGGAGCTGGGCCAGCGCGGTGAGCAGCGCGGTCTCCTCCGCCCGGTCCTTGCGCAGCAGCGGCACGGAGAGGCCCGTGTCGAGGGTCTGCTGGGCGAGGGCGGTGAGGACGCCGCCGGGGCCGACCTCCAGGTAGGCGTTGGCACCGGCGTCGGCGAGGGCGCGGACACCGTCGGCGAACCGGACGGTGGAGCGGACGTGCTCCACCCAGTAGGCGGCGGTGGAGAGTTGGCCGGGAGTGGCGAGAGCGCCGGTGACGTTGGAGACGACCGGGATCGTCGGCTCGCCGTAGGTCAGACCCTCGGCGACCTCACGGAACGCGTCCAGCATCGGGTCCATGAGGGCCGAGTGGAAGGCGTGACTGACCGAGAGGCGCTGCGTCTTACGGCCCTCGGCGACGAACTCGGCCGCGAGCGCGGTGACGTCGTTCTCCGGACCGGCGACCACGACGGAGTCGGGACCGTTGACGGCGGCCACGGACAGCCCGTCCGTCAGCCGCTCCGCGACCTCGGCCTCGGTCGCCTGCACGGCCACCATCGCACCACCGGACGGCAGTTCCTGCATCAGACGGGCACGGGCCGAGACCAGCGCGCACGCGTCCTCCAGCGAGAACACCCCCGCGACATGCGCGGCGGCGATCTCACCGATCGAGTGACCGGCCACGAACTCCGGTGTCACACCCAGGGATTCGACCAGGCGGTACAGCGCGACCTCGACGGCGAACAGCGCAGGCTGCGTGTACCCGGTCGTGTCCAGCCGCTCGTCGTCCTCCGCGAACAGCACCTCCCGCAGCTCCGGGACGTCAAGACCGGCCAGGACCGCGTCCAGCGCCTGGGCGAACACCGGGAAACGGCCGTACAGTTCACGGCCCATCCCGGCCCGCTGCGAACCCTGGCCCGAGAACAGCACCGCGAGCGAGCGCTCGACGGCGCGGCCCGTGGCCACCTCGGCGGGCTCCGCGTCGGCCGTCGCCAGGAGCACCGTGCGGTGCTCGAAGGAGGTGCGGCCGGTGGCCAGCGAGTACCCGAGGTCGAGCGGGGAGGCGTCGAGCGCGGTGAGGCGCTCCAGCTGACCCGGCAGGGCCTCCTCGGTGCGGGCGGAGACCGGCCACGGCACGACGGCCGGGGTGATGTCCGGCTCGGCCTCGGCCGGGGCCTCGGCGGTGTCCGGCTCCGGCTGCTCCAGGATCACGTGGGCGTTGGTGCCGCTGAGGCCGAAGGAGGAGACACCGGCCCGCCAGGGGCGCCCGGTGTCGGGCCAGTCGGTGTGCTCGGCGAGCAGCCTGACCGCCCCGGCCTCCCAGTCGACGTGGGTGGAGGGCCGGTCGATGTGCAGGGACTTGGGCAGCGTGCCGTGGCGCATGGCGAGGACCATCTTGATGACGCCCGCGACACCGGCGGCGGCCTGGGTGTGCCCGATGTTCGACTTGATGGAGCCCAGCAGCAGAGGCTGCTCCGGGTTCCGGTCCCGGCCGTAGGTGGCCAGCAGCGCCTGCGCCTCGATCGGGTCACCCAGGGTGGTGCCCGTGCCGTGCGCCTCGACGGCGTCGACGTCGGCCGTGGTGAGCCCGGCGCCGGCCAGGGCCTGCCGGATCACCCGCTGCTGGGACGGGCCGTTGGGGGCGGTGAGCCCGTTGGAGGCACCGTCCTGGTTGATGGCCGAGCCGCGGACCACGGCGAGGACCTCGTGGCCGTTGCGGCGCGCGTCGGAGAGGCGCTCCAGGACGAGCATGCCGACGCCCTCGGACCAGCCGGTGCCGTCGGCGGCGTCCGCGAACGCCTTGCAGAGTCCGTCGCCCGCGAGGCCGCCCTGCCGGGTGAAGCCGGAGAAGTTCATCGGCGTCGACAGGACGGTGACACCGCCCGCGAGCGCGAGGGAGCTCTCCCCGCTGCGCAGGGACTGGGCGGCGAGGTGGAGCGCGACGAGGGAGGAGGAGCAGGCGGTGTCGACCGTCAGGGCGGGGCCTTCGAGACCGAGGGCGTAGCTGACGCGGCCGGAGATGACACTGGTGGCAAGCCCCGTGCTCGCGTGCCCCTCGACGTCCTCGCGTGAGGTCATGACGAGGTTGGCGTAGTCCTGCCCGGTGGTGCCGACGAAGACGCCGGTCGCGGAGCCGCGCAGGCCCGCCGGGTCGATCCCGGACCGCTCGAACGCCTCCCAGGACGTCTCCAGGAGCAGGCGCTGCTGCGGGTCCATGGCGAGCGCCTCGCGGGGCGAGATGCCGAAGAACCCGGCGTCGAAGCCGCCGACGTCGTGCAGGAAGCCGCCGCGCCGGGTGGCGCTGACGCCCCGGTTGTCGTGGCCGCCGCCGAAGAGGGCGTCGAGGTCCCAGCCGCGGTCGGTCGGGAAGCCGGTGATGCGGTCCTCGCCGTCGGCGAGCATCTGCCAGAGCGCGTCGGGGGTGTCGACGCCGCCGGGCATCCGGCAGGACATGCCGACGATGACGACCGGGTCGTCGGCGATGTCGGCGGCCACCAGCGGGGCGCCCGACTCGCCGTGCTCGTCGAGGAGTTCGGCCACCAGGTGCTCGGCGAGGCCGTGCGGGGTGGGGTAGTCGAAGACCAGGGTGGCGGTGAGGCGCAGCCCGGTGACGGTGGTCAGGCGGTTGCGCAGTTCGACGGCGGTGAGCGAGTCGAAGCCGAGTTCGCGGAACTCGCGGCCGGGCTCGACGGACTTGGCCGAGGAGTGGCCGAGGACGGCGGCGGCCTCGGCGCGCACCAGCTCGACGGCGTGCCTGACCCGGTCGTCGGCGGGGAGTTCGAGGAGGCGGCGGGCGAGGTCGGCGGCGGTGCTCGCGCCGCCGACGGCGGTCGCGGCGGCGCGGCGGGTGCCGCGCACCAGGTTGCGCAGCAGCGGCGGGACGAAGCCGAGGACGCGGCTGTCGCCCGAGGTGGAGCCGATGGGGACGACGAGGGGTTCGTCGGAGCCGGTGGCGGTGTCGAAGAGGGCGAGGCCGCGTTCGACGGGCAGGGGGGCGGCGCCGGACGCGGCGATGCGCTGCATGTCGGCGTCGGAGAGGGTGCCGGTCATGCCGGCGCTCTGCGCCCAGGCGCCCCAGGCCAGCGACTGGCCGGGCAGGCCCTCTGCGGCGCGGTGCTGGGCGAGCGCGTCCATGAAGGTGTTGGCGGCCGCGTAGTTGGCCTGTCCCGGGCTGCCCATGACGCCGGAGACGGAGGAGAACATCACGAACGCGGCGAGGTCGAGGTCGCGCGTCAGCTCATGGAGGTGCCAGGCGGCGTCGACCTTCGGACGCAGCACCGTCGCCAGCCGCTCGGGGGTGAGCGCGGTGACCACACCGTCGTCGAGGACACCCGCGGTGTGCACGACGGCCGTCAGCGGGTGCTCAGCGGGCACGGAGGCGAGCAGCTCGACAACGTCCTGACGGTTCGTCACATCGTATGCGGAGACGTCGACATGGGCGCCGAGTCCGGCCAGTTCGGCGCGGAACTCGTCGACACCCGCGGCGGCCGGACCGCTGCGCGAGACCAGCACCAGACGACGGGCACCGCGCTCCTGGACCAGGTGGCGGGCCAGCTCACGGCCGAGACCACCGGTACCGCCGGTGATCAGGACCGTGCCGTCCGGGTTCCACCGGGTCGGCATGGTCAGCACGATCTTGCCGATGTGCTTGGCCTGGCTCATGAAGCGGAACGCCTCACGGGCCCGCCGCACGTCCCACACCTTCACCGGCAGCGGCTTCAGGGCCCCCGCGGCGAACAACGCCGTCAGCTCGGACAGGAGTTCACCCGTCCGGTCGGGTCCGGCCTCGCCCAGGTCGAAGGCGCGGTAGCGGACGTCACCGACGGACGCCGGGTCGCGGACGTCGGTCTTGCCCATCTCCAGGAACCGGCCGCCGGGCGCGGTGATCCGCAGGGAGGCGTCCACGAACTCGCCCGCGAGCGCGTTCAGGACCACGTCCATCGCCGGGAACTTGTCCGCGAAGCCGAGGTCGCGCGAGGACGCGATGTGGTCGTCGTCCAGGCCCATGGACCGCAGCGTGTCCCACTTGGACTCGCCGGCCGTCGCGTACACCTCGGCGCCCACGTGGCGGGCGAGCTGGATCGCGGCCATGCCGACACCACCCGCACCGGCGTGGATCAGCACCTTCTCCCCCGCCGACAGACCGGCCAGGTCACGGAAGGCGTACAGGGCGGTCAGGAAGACCAGCGGCATCGAGGCCGCCTCGTCGTCGGACCAGGACGCGGGGACGTGCGTGAGGTAGCGCTCGTCGATCAGGACGGTGTCGGCGAGGCCGCCGGGCACCATGCCGAGGACGCGGTCGCCGACGGCGAGGCCGGTGACGTCGGGGCCGACCGCGGTGACGACACCGGTGGCCTCCGAGCCGAGGAGTCCCGCCTCGCCCGGGTACATGCCGAGGGCGCTGAGGACGTCGCGGAAGTTGAGACCGGCGGCGCGGACCTCGACGCGGACGCTGCGGCCCTCCGGCTCGTCGAGCGCCTCGGGGGCGGGGACGAGGGCGAGGGCGTCGATGCTGCCGGGGGCGGTGCTGTCCAGGCGCCACGGGAGTCCGGGCACCGGGAGCAGTCCCGCGCCGGTGGTGAGCCGGGCCAGGCGGGCGACCAGCAGGGTCTCGTCGCGTACCGCGAACTGGGCGTCGCCGCCCGCCAGCAGGGCGTTGAGCTGCGGCAGGACGTCCTGGGGGCGCGCGTCGGCGTCCAGGTCGAGGAGGGCGAAGCGGCCGGGGTTCTCGGCCTCGGCGCTGCGGACGAGGCCGTGCGCGGCGGCGGCCGGGAGGTCCCGGACGGTGGTGTCGGACCCGGCGGCGACGGCTCCCCGGGTCACGAACACCAGGCGGGCGGTGCCGGACGGGTCGTGCTCCAGCCACTCCCTGACCAGGTCGAGGGTGCGGGCGGTGAGGGCGTGGACGGCGGCCGGGGTGTCGCCCTCGGGGGCGGTGAGGGGGACGAGGACCAGGTCGGGGGTGTGGGTCGCGGCCTCGGTGAGGTCGGCCACCGGGGCGGGCCAGGCGAAGTCGCCCGCGCCCAGGGTGACCGCGCGGACGTCGGCGGCGGGGCCGTCGGGGGCGGGGACCCACTCCAGGCGCAGCAGCCCGTCCTGCTCGCTGCTGTGCAGGGTGGGGGCCTGGAGGGCGGAGGGGACGCGCAGGATCAGCGACTCGGCGGAGAGCACCGGGGCACCCTCGACGTCGACGGCGGCGATGGAGACGGTGTCCTCGCCGGTGCGGGCGACCCGGACGCGGACCACGGAGGCGCCGCCCGCGTGCAGGGAGACCCCGGACCAGGAGAACGGGACGAGCTTCTTGCCGTCGCCGAGCCCGGCGAAGCCGACGGACTGGACGGCGGCGTCGAGCAGCGCCGGGTGCATGCCGTAGTACTCGGCGTCGTCGACCTGGGCGGGCAGGGCGACCTCGACGAAGGCCTCGTCGCCGCGGGTCCAGACGGCGCGCAGGCCCTGGAAGACGGGCCCGTACTCGGTGCGCTCGTAGAAGCCCTCCAGGTCGGCGGCGACCGCGCCGCGCGGCGGCCAGACCAGGGCGTCGAACCCGGCGGTGCGCTCCCCGGTGGTGAGGAGGCCGGTGGCGTGCTCGGTCCAGCGCTGCTCGGGGTCGTCGACGGTCTGCGAGTAGACGGTGACGGGGCGGGCGCCGGACTTGTCGGGGGCGCCGACCCAGACCTGGACGAGGGCGGCGGAGGTGTCGGTGAGGATGAGGGGCTTGGCGAGGGTGAGTTCCTCGACCCGGTCGCAGCCGACCTGGTCGCCCGCGCGGACGGCGAGTTCGAGGAAGCCGGTGGCGGGGAAGGCCGCCATCCCGCCGACCGTGTGGTCCATCAGCCAGGGGTGGGTCTGCGCGGAGAGGCGTCCGGTGAACAGCACGCCGTCGGTCCCGGCGAGGGAGACGGCGGCACCGAGCAGCGGGTGTTCGGCGGAGACCAGGCCCGCGGCGCTGACGTCCCCGGCGGCGGCCATCAGGACGGGCCAGTACCGCTCGTGCTGCCAGCTGTAGGTGGGCAGGTCGGTGCGGCGGGCGCCGGTGCCGTCGAAGCAGGTCGCCCAGTCCACGGAGACCCCGGCGACGTGCAGCCGGGCGAGGCCGGTGAGCAGGGCGCGCTCCTCGGCGCGGTCCTTGCGCAGCACCGGCACCACGACGGTGTCGGCGCTCTCCAGGGTCTGCTGGGCGAGCGCGGTGAGGACACCGTCGGGGCCCAGCTCGACGAAGGCGTTCGCACCGGCGTCGGCGAGGGCGCGGACGCCGTCGGCGAAGCGGACGGTGGCGCGGACGTGCTCGACCCAGTAGTCGGGGCTCGCGAGGAGGCGCTCGTCGGCGAGGGCGCCGGTGACGTTGGAGACGATCGGCAGGAGCGGCTCGTGGTAGGTGAGGCTCTCGGCGACGCGGCGGAACTCCGCGAGCATCGGGTCCATCAGCGGCGAGTGGAAGGCGTGGCTGACGGCCAGGCGCTGCGTCTTGCGGCCGGCGGCGGCGAACTCGGCGGCGAGGGCGAGGACTTCGCCCTCCTCACCGGCGAGGACGACGGAGTCGGGTCCGTTGACGGCGGCCAGCGAGACGCCCGCGGTGAGGCGCGGCGCGGTCTCGGCCTCGGTCGCCTGGACGGCCACCATGGCGCCGCCGGACGGCAGTTGCTGCATCAGGCGGGCGCGGGCGGCGACCAGGGTGCAGGCGTCGGCGAGGGAGAGGACCCCGGCGACGTGCGCGGCGACGATCTCGCCGATGGAGTGTCCGGCCACCGACTCCGGTGCGACGCCCAGGGATTCGAGGAGCCGGTACAGGGCGACCTCGACGGCGAACAGGGCGGGCTGGGTGTAGCCGGTGGAGTCGAGGAGGGCGGCCTCGGGGGTGCGCCGGTCGGCGAACATGATGTCGCGCAGCGGGCGGTCGAGGTGCGGGTCGAGGAGGGCGAGGACCTCGTCGAGGGCGGCGGCGAAGACCGGGAAGCGGGCGTACAGCTCGCGTCCCATGCCGGGGCGCTGGGAGCCCTGGCCGGAGAACAGCACGGCGAGGGAGCGCTCGGTGGCGTGGCCGCGGGCCGCCTCGGCGGGGACGCCGTCGAGCCCGGCGAGCAGGACGGCGCGGTGCTCGAAGAGGGAGCGTCCGGTGGCCAGGGAGTGGCCGACGTCGAGGGGGGTGCCGGAGACGGCGGCGAGGCGGGTCAGCTGGTCGGCGAGGGCGGCCTCGGTGCGGGCGGAGACCGGCCACGGGATGACGGCGGGCTTGGTCACCGGCTCCGCGGGGGTCTCGGTGACCGCGGCGGGCTCGGCCTGTTCGAGCAGGACGTGGGCGTTGGTGCCGCTGATGCCGAAGGAGGAGACACCGGCGCGGCGCGGGCGGCCGGTCTCCGGCCAGTCCTGGGCGTCGGTGAGCAGGCGCACGGCGCCCGCGGTCCAGTCGACGTGCCGGGAGGGCGTGTCGGCGTGCAGGGTCCTGGGCAGGACGCCGTGGCGCATCGCCATGACCATCTTGATGACGCCCGCGACGCCCGCGGCGGCCTGGGCGTGCCCGATGTTCGACTTGATGGAGCCGAGCAGCAGCGGCTGGTCGCCCGGCCGGTCCTGGCCGTAGGTGGCGAGCAGGGCCTGCGCCTCGATGGGGTCGCCGAGGGGCGTGCCGGTGCCGTGCGCCTCGACGGCGTCGACGTCGGAGGTGGTGAGTCCGGCGGCGCCGAGGGCCTGCCGGATGACGCGCTGCTGGGCGGGCCCGTTGGGCGCGGTGAAGCCGTTGGATGCGCCGTCCTGGTTGACGGCGGAGCCGCGGATCACGGCGAGGACGGGGTGGCCGTTGCGGCGCGCGTCGGAGAGGCGCTCCAGGAGGAGCACGCCGACGCCCTCGGACCAGCCGGTGCCGTCGGCCTCGTCGGCGAACGCCTTGCAGCGGCCGTCGCCCGCGAGGCCGCCCTGGCGGGAGAACTCCATGAGCGAGCCGGGCGCGGACATCACGTTGACGCCGCCCGCGAGGGCGAGGGTGCACTCGCCCGCGCGCAGGGCGTGGGTGGCGGCGTGCAGGGCGACGAGGGAGGAGGAGCAGGCGGTGTCGACGGTGACGGCGGGGCCTTCGAGGCCCAGGGTGTAGGAGAGGCGCCCGGAGGTGGCGCTGGCGGCGATGCCGGTGCCGATGTCGCCGGTGGCGTCGGACAGGGACCTGATCATCAGGTAGGCGTAGTCCTGGCCGTTGGTGCCGACGAAGACACCGGTGCGGCTGCCGCGCAGGGCGCGCGGGTCGATGCCCGCGCGCTCGACGACCTCCCAGGACGTCTCCAGGAGGAGGCGCTGCTGCGGGTCCATGGAGACGGCCTCGCGGGGCGACACCCCGAAGAAGGCGGCGTCGAAGTCGGCGACCCCGTCGAGGAACCCGCCCTGCTGGCTGACGGCGTGGCCGCGGGCGTCGACGCCCGCGTCACGCAGCGCGTCCAGGTCCCAGCCGCGGTCGGTGGGGAAGCCGGAGACGGCGTCGGTGCCGGTGGCGACGAGGTTCCAGAGGTCTTCCGGGGAGTTGACGCCCCCGGGGTAGCGGCAGCTCATCGCGACGACGGCGATGGGCTCCGAGGCCGCGGCGGCGAGTTCGCGGTTCTGCCGCCGCAGGCGCTCGGTCTCCTTGAGCGAGGCCCGGAGAGCTTCGACAACTTTTTCGCTGGGCGTGGTCATGTTGGCTCCGTCAGTCCCGCTCATGGTCAGGGTTGCCGTTGAGTGCCGCTTGCACCAGGTCGTCGATCTCCATGGCGTCGATCGACGCGTCGGACGCGTCGTCGTCGCCGTCGGTGGCCGCGGTGTCCTGGTCGCCGGAGGCCGGGTGCTGCCCGGCGAGTTCCAGCAGTCGGTCCAGGAGCCCGCTCTCCCGCAGCCGGTCCATCGGGACGGCTGCGAGGGCGGCGCGCACGGCCCGCTCCTCGTCGCCGCCGGCGGGGGCGCCGGCGCCGTCGGGGAGGAGCTGTCCGAGGATGTGCCCGGCGAGCGCGGCGGGGGTGGGGTGGTCGAAGACGAGGGTCGCGGACAGGGTGAGTCCGGTGGCGGCGCCGAGCTGGTTGCGCAGCTCGACGGCGCCGAGTGAGTCGAATCCGAGGTCGCGGAAGGCCTTGTCGGGGCCGACCTGGTCGGTTCCGGTGTGGCCGAGGACCTCGGCGGCGCGTTCGCGCACCAGGGTGAGGACGCTGGGGGCGCGGCGGCCCTCGGGGAGGCGGGCGAGCCGCTCCCGCAGGCCGGTCGCCGACGGCCCGGTGTCGCCGGTGGGGGCGGCGGTGAGGGCGGCGTGGGCGGGCATCTCGGCGAGCAGGCTGCTGGGCCGGACGCTGGTGAAGGCGCGGACGAACCGCTCGGGGTCGACGTCGGCGACGACGGCGACCGGGTCGGTGCCGGTGACGACCTGGCGCAGGGCCAGGACGGCGAGGTCCGGGTCGAGCGGCCGGATGCCGGTGCGGCGGGCGAGCGCGGCGGCGCGGACGCCGTCGGCCATGCCCTCCCCGCCCCAGGCGCCGTAGGCGACGGAGGTCGCCGGGAGGCCCTCGGCGCGGCGCCGTTCGGCGAGCGCGTCCAGGACCGCGTTGGCGGCGGCGTAGGTGCCCTGGCCGGGGTTGCCGACGGCGGCCGACGCGGACGAGAAGAGGGCGAAGACCTCCAGGTCGTGGCCGCGGGTCAGTTCGTCGAGGAGCAGCGCCGAGGCGACCTTGGCGCGGAACACGGTGGCGAACCGGTCGGGGGTGAGGCCGTCGACGACGCCGTCGTCGAGGACGCCCGCGGTGTGGATGACACCGGTGAGGGGAGCGTCGTCGGGGATCGCGGCGAGGACGGCGGCGAGCTGGTCGCGGTCCGCGGTGTCGCAGGCGGCGACGACGGGTTCGGCGCCCAGCGCGCGCAGGTCGGCGGCGAGTTCGGCGGCGCCCTCGGCGTCGGGTCCGCTGCGGCTGAGGAGCAGCAGGCGGCGGGCGCCCGCTCCGGCGAGCCTGCGGGCGGTGCGGGCGCCGAGGGCGCCGGTGCCGCCGGTGATCAGGACGGTGCCGGTGGGCTGCCAGTCCTGCGGGGTGCCGGGCCGGACGGCGGCGAGGCGGCGGCCGAAGACCGCGCCGGGCCGGACGGCGAGCTGGTCCTCGCCCTCGGGGTCGGCGAGGACGGCGGCGAGGCGCTCCGCGGTCCGCTCGTCGAGGGCGCGGGGCAGGTCGATGGTGCCGCCCCAGCGCTGCGGGTACTCCAGCGCGGCGACCCGGCCGAGTCCGTGGACGGCGGCCTGCAGGGGCGCGTCGACGGTGTCGGCGGGCGACACGGCGGCCGCGGCGCGGGTGAGGCACCACAGCGGGGCGTCGGTGCGGGCGTCGCCGAGCGCCTGGAGCAGGGTGGCGGTGAGGGCGGCGCCGGTGGGCACTCCCCCGGTGAGCCCGGCGGCGGCTCCCGCGGTGGGCCCGTCCTGTCCGGCGAGGGCGAGCAGGGAGACCACGCCGGTCAGCGGGCCCGCCTGGGCGAGGTGTTCGCGGATCTCGGCGGCGAGCGCCGCGCGGTCCTGCCCGGTCACGGTGAGGACGCGGGCGCCGGTGCCGAGGGCGCTCAGCACGGAGCCGGTCCAGGGGTGGTCGGCGTGGTCGGCGGGGACCACGGCGAGCCAACTGCCAGCGGGGGTGCCGGTGGTGGCCCGGTTCAGCGGCCGCCAGGCGATGCGCTGGCGCCAGCCGTCGACGGTGGACTGGTCGCCGTGCTTGCGCCGCCAGTCCCGCAGGGCGGGCAGGACCCGCTCCAACGCGTCGCCGTCGACGCCGAGTTCACCGGCGAGCGAGTCGAACTTCTCGTCCTGGACGGCGGCCCAGAAGGCGGCGTCGCCCGCGTCGGACGTGGTCTGCGCCGCCGACGCGGCGGGTGCCTCGTCGGGCCAGAACCGCTGGGTGCGGAAGGGGTAGGTGGGCAGGTCGACGCGGCGGGCGCCGGTGCCGTCCAGGAGCGCGGGCCAGTCGACGGACTGTCCGGCCGCGTGCAGCCGGGCGACGGCGGCGATCAGGGAGCGCTCCTCGTCGCGTCCGGTGCGCAGGGCCGGGACGACGGCGGGGGCGGGCCGGTTCTCGTCGGCGAGGACGTCCAGGGTGTCCTGGGCGAGGCTGCACAGGACGCCGTCGGGGCCGAGTTCGAGGTAGCGCGTCGCGCCGCGGCCCGCGAGGGTGCGGACCCCGTCGCCGAAGCGGACCGCCCGGCGGACGTGCTCGACCCAGTACCCGGGGTCGCACACCTGGTCGTCGGTGGCCGGTTCCCCGGTGAGGTTCGACACCAGGGGCAGCTTCGGCGAGGTGTACGACACGCTCCGGGTGACCTGTTCGAAGTCCTTGAGCATGGCGTCCATGTGCAGTGAGTGAAACGCATGGCTCACCCGCAAACGCCTAGTCTTCCTGCCGAGTGCGGCGAACTCGTCGGCGAGCGCGGTCACCGCGTCCTCGTCCCCGGAGACCACGACGGCCTCGGGGCCGTTGACGGCGGCCAGCGAGACGCGGTCGGTGAGGCGCGGGGCGACCTCGTCCTCGGCGGCGCGGACGGCGAGCATGGCGCCGCCGGCCGGGAGTGCCTGCATGAGGCGGGCGCGGGCGGCGACGATCCGGCAGGCGTCCTCCAGGGTGAACACCCCGGCGACGTGGGCCGCGGCGATCTCGCCGACCGAGTGTCCGGCGAGCAGGTCGGGCCGCACACCCCAGGACTCGACGAGCCGGTGCAGGGCCACGCCGAGCGCGAACAGGGCGGGCTGGGTCCAGCCGGTGGAGTCGAGGAGGTCGGCCTCGGGGGTGCCCTCGGACGCGAACATGACGTCGCGCAGCGGGCGTTCGAGGTGCCGGTCGAAGTGGGCGAGCACCTCGTCGAGGGCGGTGGCGAAGACCGGGAAGCGGGCGTAGAGGGCGCGGCCCGCACCGGCCCGCTGGGAGCCCTGGCCGGGGAAGAGGAACGCGGTCCGGCCGCCGGGCGCGCTGCGGCCGCGCAGGACGTTCGCGTCGGAGCGGCCCTCGGCGAGCGCGGTGAGCGCGTCGAGGAGTTCGTCGCGTCCCTGGACGGCGAGGACCGCGCGGTGTTCGAACGCGGAGCGCGTGGTGCCCAGGGAGAGCGCCAGGTCGGCGGGGTCGGCTGGTCCGCGGGGGCGGCGGCGACCCGGTCGCGGAGCCGGGCGGCCTGGTCGGCGAGGGCGTCGGCGGTCGCGGCGGAGAGCGGTACGGGCAGCGGCCGGTCGGCGCCGCCGGTGGCGTCCGGCGCGGGCGCGGCGGACGGGGCGGGGGCCTGTTCGAGGATGACGTGGGCGTTGGTGCCGCTGGCGCCGAAGGAGGAGACGGCGGCCCGGCGCGGGCGGCCGGTCTCGGGCCAGTCGGCGGTCTCGGTCAGCAGCCGCACCGCGTCCGGGTCCCACGCGATGTGCCGGGAGGGCGTGTCGGCGTGCAGGGTGCGGGGCAGGGTGCCGTGGCGCATGGCGAGGACCATCTTGATGATCCCGGCGACGCCCGAAGCGGCCTGCGTGTGGCCGATGTTGGACTTCACCGAGCCGAGCAGCAGCGGCCGTTCGGCGGGCCGGTCCTGGCCGTAGGTGGCGAGCAGGGCCTGTGCCTCGATCGGGTCGCCGAGGGTGGTGCCGGTGCCGTGCGCCTCGACGGCGTCGACGTCGCGGGCGGTGAGCCCGGCGGCGGCCAGCGCCTTGCGGATGACGCGCTGCTGGGAGGGGCCGTTGGGGGCGGTGAGCCCGTTGGAGGCGCCGTCCTGGTTGATGGCGGAACCGCGCAGCACCGCGAGGACCTCGTGGCCCCGGCTGCGGGCGTCGGAGAGCCGCTCCACGACCAGCATGCCCACGCCCTCGGCCCAGGCGGTGCCGTCGGCGTCGTCGGAGAAGGGCTTGCAGCGGCCGTCCGGGGAGAGCGCGCCCATCTCGCCGAACTCGACGAAGCCGACCGGGGTCGACATCACGGTGACGCCGCCCGCGAGGGCCAGGGAGCACTCGCCGGAGCGGATCGCCTGGGCGGCGAGGTGCAGGGCGGTCAGGGAGGAGGAGCAGGCGGTGTCGACGCTGACGGACGGTCCTTCGAGGCCGAGCGTGTAGGAGAGGCGGCCGGAGAGGAGGCTCGCCGACTGGGCGGTCTCGACGTGTCCGGCCTGGCCGATGGCGGGGCGGTAGTCGCCGCTGCCGCCGCCGACGAAGACGCCGGTGTCGCCGCCGCGCAGCTCCGCCGGGTCGATCCCGGACCGCTCCAGGGCCTCCCAGGCGGCCTGGAGGACGATCCGCTGCTGCGGGTCGATCACCAGGGCCTCGCGGGGCGAGATCCCGAAGAAGGCGGGGTCGAAGTCGGCGACGTCGTAGAGGAATCCGCCCTCGCGGGTGACGCTGCGGCCGCGGCCCTCGCGGTCGCCGTGCAGGAGCCGTTCGAGGTCCCAGCCGCGGTCGGTGGGGAAGCCGCCGATGGCGTCGGTACCGGCGCCGAGCAGCGCCCACAGGTCCTCGGGCGAGCGGACGTCGCCGGGGTAGCGGCAGCTCATGCCGACGATGACGATCGGGTCGTCGGCGTCGGCGCCCGCGCGGGTCGTGACGGCGGCGGACTCGGCCTGTGCGCCGAGGAGTTCGGCGAGCAGGTGGTCGGCGAGGACGGCGGGCGTCGGGTAGTCGAACACCAGGGTCGCGGGCAGGGTGAGCCCGGTGCTGGCGGCGAGGCGGTTGCGCAGGTCGACGGCGGTGAGCGAGTCGAAGCCGAGGTCCTTGAAGGCGAGTTCGGCGGGGACGGTGCCCGCGTCGGCGTGGCCGAGGACGGTGGCGACGTCGGTGACGACCACGTCGAGCAGCGCCCGGGTGCGGTCGGCGGGGTCGGCCTGGCGCAGCCGGTCGCGCAGCAGGGCGGCGGTCCCGGCGTCGCCGCCGTCGCCCTCGGCGCCGCGCAGGGCGTCGCGGGCCTCGGGCAGCCCGGTGAACAGGGCGCCGGGGCGGGTGCGGGTGAAGGCGGGCGCGAAGCGGTCCCAGGCGACGTCCGCGACGGTCACGGAGGCGTCGGCCGCCGGGTCCTCGGCCGCCTCGCCGGTCACCGCGGCGAGCGCGGCCAGGGCGCGGGCGGGCGCCAGGGCGGGCAGGCCGTTGGCGCGCAGGTGGGCGGCGAGCCCGTCGGGCCCGGCGCCGTCCCAGGCGCCCCAGGAGACGGAGACGGCGTTGGTGCCGCGGGCCCGGTGCTGCTGGACGAGGGTGTCGAGGCAGGCGCCCGCGGCGGCGCCGGTGCCCTGCCCGCTGACGCCCCAGACGGCGGAGATGGAGCCGAAGACGACGAACGCGTCGAGGACGGACGTGCCGACGGCGGCCGTCAGCGCGTCGTAGGCGGCGCGGACGCCGGCCACCGCGGTCGCCGGGTCGGACGCCTCGGCCGCGCCGGTGTCGCCGGTGTGGACGACGGCGGTGAGCGGGCGGTCGGCGGGCAGCGCGGCGACGGCGTCGGTGAGCGGACCCGGCTCGGCCGGGTCGTCGTGGCGGACGACGGTGAGGGCGGCGCCCGCCGTCTCGACGTCGGCGCGGAGCGCGTCGAAGGCGTCCCGCGGGGCGTCGGGTCCGGCGAGGAGCACCTCGGCGGCACCGTGCGCGGCGAGCCAGCGGGCGACCTGCCCGCCGAAGCCCTCGGGGCCGCCGGTGACCAGGACGGCCCCGGTGGGCCGCCAGTCGGCGCGCTGCTGCCGGGCGGCCGCCCGGGTGAGGCGGCGGCCGTAGAGCCCGGAGGCGCGCAGCGCGACCTGGTCCTCGGCGGGGGTGTCGGCCCGCGCGGGATCGAGGACGGCGCGCAGCCGTTCGGCGGCGCGGGCGTCGGCGATCAGGTCGACGTCGACGAGTCCGCCCCAGCGCTCGGGCTCCTCCAGGGCGAGGACCCGGCCGAGGCCCCAGACGGCGGCCTGCTCGGGGTCGGCGGCCCGGTCGGCGCGGCCCACGGTGACGGCGCCCCGGGTGACGCACCACAGGGGGGCGTCGAGCGCGGCGTCGGCGAGGAGCCGCAGCAGGGTGTCGGGAGCGGCGGCGCGCAGAGAGAGGACTCCGGCGAAGGCGGTGCCGGTGGCCGCGTCGCGCAGGGCGGCGACGGCGTCGGCGGTGTCGTCGGGGAGGGTGAGGCGGGTGGCGTCGGTGCCGAGCGCGGTGGCGAGGGCCTCGGTCCACGGGTCGCCGTCGAGCGCGGCGGTGGTGAGGACGAGCCACGGTCCGCTCGCGCCCCCGGCGGCGGCCGGGGTGACGGGCTGCCAGGTCACCCGGTAGCGCCAGCCGTCGAGCAGGGAGCGCTCGGACAGGCCGCGCCGCCAGGTCGACAGGGCGGGCAGGACGCTCGACAGGAGCGCGTCGTCGAGGTCGAGGGTGCTGGAGAGTGCCTCCAGGTCCTCGCGTTCGACGGCGGCCCAGAACGCGGCGTCCACCGGGTCCTGTCCGGCGTCGGCGCCGGGCCCGGTGGCGGGCTCGGGCCAGTACAGCTCACGCTGGAAGGCGTAGGTGGGCAGGTCGGTGCGGCGGGCGCCGGTGCCCTCGAACCAGGCGGCCCAGTCGACGGCGACACCTGCCGCGTGCAGCCGGGCGACCGCGGTGAGCAGGGCGGTCTCCTCGTCGCGGTCCTTGCGCAGGGCGGGGACGGCGACGGCGTCGTCGTCCAGGACGCGGGCGGCCATGCCGGTCAGCACGCCGTGCGGGCCGACCTCCAGGAAGGCGTCGGCACCCGCGTCGGCGAGGGCGCGGACCCCGTCGGCGAACCGGACGGTCTCCCGGACGTGCGTCACCCAGTAGGCGGGATCGGTGAGTTGGCCGGGGGTGGCGAGCGTGCCGGTGACGTTGGAGACGACCGGGATCGTCGGCTCGGCGTAGGTGAGGCTCTCGGCGACCTCGCGGAAGGCGTCGAGCATCGGGTCCATCAGCGGCGAGTGGAAGGCGTGGCTGACCGAGAGGCGCTGCGTCTTGCGGCCCTCGGCCGTGAACTCGGCCGCCAGCGCCAGGACTTCGGCCTCGTCACCGGCGACGACCACGGAGTCGGGTCCGTTGACGGCGGCGAGCGCGATCCGGTCGGTCAGGCGACCGGCGATCTCCGCCTCGGTCGCCTGGACGGCCACCATGGCACCGCCGGACGGCAGTTCCTGCATCAGGCGGGCACGGGCCGAGACCAGCGTGCACGCGTCGTCGAGGGAGAAGACCCCGGCGACGTGCGCGGCGGCGATCTCACCGATGGAGTGTCCGGCCACGAACTCCGGTGTCACGCCGAAGGATTCGAGGAGCCGGTGGAGGGCGACCTCGACGGCGAACAGCGCGGGCTGCGTGTACCCGGTCGTGTCCAGCCGCTCGTCGGCCTCGGCGAACAGCACCTCCCGCAGCTCCGGGACGTCCAGACGGGCCAGGACCGCGTCCAGCGCCTGGGCGAACACCGGGAAACGGCCGTACAGGTCACGGCCCGTCCCGGCCCGCTGCGAACCCTGGCCCGAGAAGAGGACGGCGGGGCGGCGGTCGGTGGCACGGTCGCGGACGGTCTCCACGGGCTCGCCGCCGGGCGTGACCAGCAGGACCGCGCGGTGCGCGAAGGCGCTGCGGCCGACGGCCAGGCTGTAGGCGGTGTCGAGGGCCGGGACCTCCGGGCGGGTCGCGGTGAAGGCGTCCAGCCGGGCCGCCTGCGCCGTGAGCGCCTGCTCGGAGCGGGCCGAGAGCAGCCACGGCAGGACGGCCGGGGCGGGCCCGGTCGCCTCCGGGGCCTGCTCCTCGGTGACCGGCGCGGGCTGTTCGAGGATGACGTGGGCGTTGGTGCCGCTCACGCCGAACGCGGAGACACCGGCCCGGCGCGGGCGGCCCGTCTCGGGCCAGTCGCGCCGCTCGCGCAGCAGTTCCACGGTGCCCGCGGACCAGTCGACGTGCGAGGACGGGGCGTCCACGTGCAGGGTGCGCGGGAGGTGCGCGCGGCCCAGGGCGAGGACGGTCTTGATGACACCGGCGGCACCGGCCGCGGCCTGGGTGTGGCCCAGGTTGGACTTGACGGTGCCGAGCAGCAGCGGCCTGGACGGGTCGCGTCCGTCGCCGTAGGCGGCGATCAGGGCGTGCGCCTCGATCGGGTCGCCGAGGGTGGTGCCGGTGCCGTGCGCCTCGACGGCGTCGACGTCGGCGGGGGTGAGGCGGGCGTCGGCCAGGGCCTGGCGGATGACGCGCTGCTGGGCGCGGCCGTTGGGGGCGGTGAGCCCGTTGGAGGCGCCGTCCTGGTTGACGGCGGAGCCGCTGAGGACCGCGAGGACCGGGTGGCCGTTGCGGCGGGCGTCGGAGAGCCGCTCCAGGACGAGGACGCCGGCGCCCTCGGACCAGGCGGTGCCGTCGGCGGAGTCGGCGAACGCCTTGCAGCGGCCGTCGCCCGCGAGGCCGCCCTGCGCGGTGAACTCCACGAAGGCGTCGGGGCTGGCCATCACGGAGACGCCGCCCGCGAGAACCAGGGAGCACTCGCCGGAGCGCAGCGCGCCCGCGCCCATGTGGAGGGCGACCAGGGCGGAGGAGCAGGCGGTGTCGACGGTGACCGCGGGGCCTTCGAGGCCGAGGGTGTAGGAGAGGCGGCCCGACATGACGCTCGCGGTGGTGCCGGTGGCGGCGTGGCCGCGGACGTCGGTGGTGCCCCGGCGCAGCATCGTCGCGTAGTCCTGGCCGTTGGTGCCGACGAAGACACCGGTGGCCGAGCCGCGCAGTCGCTGCGGGTCGATGCCGGAGCGCTCCAGGGCCTCCCAGGACGTCTCCAGGAGGAGGCGCTGCTGCGGGTCCATGGCGAGGGCCTCGCGCGGGGAGATCCCGAAGAAGGCGGCGTCGAAGCGTCCGGCGCCGTCGAGGAAGCCGCCCTCCAGGGTGGCGGAGCCGCCGCGGGCGAGGGCGTCGAGGTCCCAGCCGCGGTCGGTGGGGAAGCCGGAGACGGCGTCGCGGCCCTCGTCGAGGAGGCGCCACAGGTCCTCGGGCGACTCGACGCCGCCGGGGAAGCGGCAGCCCATGCCGACCACGACGACCGGGTCGTCGTCGGTGGCGCGGCCGGCGCCCGCGGGGGCGCCCGCGGTGGTGTCGGGCAGGGTGCCGAGGATCTCGGTGAGGAGGTGGGCGGCGAGGTCGCGGGCGGTCGGGAAGTCGTAGACGAGGGTGGCGGGCAGCCGCAGGCCGGTGGTGGCGCCGAGGGTGTTGCGGAGTTCGACGGTGGTCAGCGAGTCGAAGCCGAGGTCGGTGAAGGCCCGGTCGGGTTCGACGGCGTCGGGGTCGGGGTGGCCGAGCACGGCGGCGACCTGGGCGCGCAGGAAGTCGAGCACGTACCGCTCGCGGGCGGCGCCGGTGCGGGCGGCGACCTCGCGGCGCAGGGCCGGTTCGGTGTCGCCCGGGGTGGTGGCGGTGACGGCGGCGCGCAGTTCGGGCAGGTCGCCGACGAGGGCCCGGTTGGGGGCGAAGACGGTGGCGTAGCGCTGCCAGTCGATGTCGGCGACGACGAGCGCGGTGTCGCCGTGTCCGACGGCGGTGTCGAGGGCGGCGAGGGCGTCCTCGGGGCTCATCGGGGTGTAGCCGCCGCGGCGGACCCGGTCCTCGATGCCGGTGCCGTCACCGGCCATGCCGGTGCCCGCCCAGGGGCCCCAGGCCACCGAGGTGGCGGGCAGGCCGTCCTCGCGGCGGTGCTCGGCGAGGGCGTCGAGGTAGGCGTTGGCGGCGGCGTAGTTGCCCTGTCCGGCGGCGCCGAGGGCACCGGCGGTGGAGGAGAACAGCACGAAGTCGGTGAGGCCGAGGTCGCGCGTCAGCTCGTGCAGGTGGGCGGCGGAGCGGGCCTTGGCGTCCAGGACGGTGGCGAACCGCTCGGGGGTAAGGGTGTCCAGGAGTCCGTCGTCGAGGACCCCGGCCGCGTGCACGACCGCGGTGAGCGGGTGGGCGGCGGGGACGGCGGCCAGCAGCGCGGCGAGGGCGTCCCGGTCGG
>NZ_FMCI01000263.1 GCF_900091845.1 Streptomyces sp. SolWspMP-5a-2 | reverse complement strand
CCCGGAGCCAGCCCCGCGCGGACGACCGGTCCGGCCGCGGCGGGTGGCCACCGGGCCGGGCCATCCCGCGCTCGATCCGGGCCAGGACGCGGGCCCGGTCGGGCTGGTGCGCGTCGGCCGCCTCGCGCAGCCGGGCGCGCAGCCGGTCGTGCGCGTCCCGCTGCGTCATCGGTCCGCTCCTCCGGTCTCGCCGCCGCGCGCCATCGCCGCGTGCACCCGCTGCGGGACGGCCCCGGGGCCGAGCAGCCGCTGCAACTCGGCCATCGCCTTGGACGTCTGGCTCTTCACGGTACCCACGGACACCCCGAGGGCGAGCGCGGTGTCCTTCTCCGACAGGTCGAACGCGTGCCGCAGCACGACGCACGCCCGCTTGCGGAACGGCAGGACGCGCAGCGCCTCCTGGACGTCGACCACCCCGGCGACGTCGGGGTTCTCGGTCCGCTCCTCGCGCTGCGACCAGAACAGCGAGATCCGTCTGCGCTCCCTGACCGCGCTGCGGATGCGGGTGCGGGCCAGGTTGGCGACCACGCCCCGGGCGTAGGCGACCGGGTGGTCGGCGGCGCGCACCCGGTCCCAGCGGTGCCACAGGGCGAGCAGCGCGTCGGCGGCCAGGTCGTCGGCCGCGTCCGCCTCGCCGGTCAGCAGGTGGGCGAGGCGGGCGAGTTCGGCGTAGTGGCGCTCGAAGAAGGCGTGGAACTCGGCCGAGGCCGCGTCGTCGACGACAGTGCCCACGGGACACCTCTCCCCATGCGTGCCATGTATATGACAGGTGATGGTCCGGGGGCGGCCCCGGGCGAGATGCGGAAGCGTAGCAGCGAGCGGCGGGGCCGCCCCGCCCCCGGCCCCGCCCGGTTCCGGACGCGGGACGGGGCGCGGGGGAGCGGGTGGTCAGCTCTCCAGCGCCGCCTTCATCATGGCCCTGGCCACCGGCGCGGCCAGTCCGTTGCCGCTGACCTCGGAGCGGGCCGCGTCCGACTGCTCGACCACGACGGCCACCGCGACCTCCTTGCCGTTCGTGTCGGAGTGCGCGTACGAAGTGAACCAGGCGTACGGGGTCTTGCTGTTGTTCTCGCCGTGCTGGGCGGTGCCGGTCTTGCCGCCGACCGTGGCCCCGCTGATCCGCGCGTTGGACCCGGTGCCGTCCTCGACGACCGTCCGCATGGCCGACCTGAGCTGCTCCGCGGTGTGCGCGCTGACGACCCGCTCGGTGGTGGCCCGGCTGTCGTCGTCCTCCAGGACGTCGCCGCCGCTGCCGGTGATCCGGGACACCATGTGCGGCGCGACCAGCTCGCCGCCGTTGGCGATGGCCGCCGAGACCATGGCCATCTGGAGCGGGGTGGCCGTCACGTCGAACTGGCCGATGCCGGTCAGCGCCGTCGACGACCGGTCCATGCCGGACGGGTACACGCTGGGGTACGCGCGCACCGGCACGTCCAGCTTCTCGTCGTTGAAGCCGAACTTCTCCGCCGTCGCCCGCACCGCGTCCTGGCCGAGGTCGACGGCCATCTTGGCGAAGACGGTGTTGCAGGAGTAGCGCAGCGCGACACGGATGGTGGCGTTCTCGCAGGGCGCGGACGCGCTCTCGTTGGGCAGGTCCCTGGTGGTGCCCGGCAGGGTGTAGGGGTCCGGGCTCGCGGTCCTGGTGTCGACGTCCGGGTAGAGCCCGTTCTCCAGCGCGGCCGCCGCCACGACCAGCTTGAACGTGGAGCCCGGCGGCAGCGGCTGGCGCAGCGCGCGGTTGGTGAGCGGCTGGTCGGGGTCGGCGTTGAGCTTCTTCCAGGCCGCCGCGGCGCTGTTCGCGCCGGTCAGCGACGAGGGGTCGTACGACGGCGTCGAGACGACCCCGAGGATCCTCCCTGTCTTCGGGTCGATCGCGACGGCCGCGCCCTTCTTGTCGCCCAGCGCGGCGGCCGCCGCCTTCTGCACGTCCGGGTCGATCGTCGTGACCACGTCACCGGGGGCGGCGCGGGCCCCGGTGACCGTGTCCATCACCGTCCTCAGCCGCGGGTCCGTGCCGTCGAGCACGTCCGCGTAGACGCCCTCCAACTGGGTCGGCGCGTAGCTCTGCGAGGCGTAGCCGGTCACCGCCGCGTACAGCGGGCCGTCCCGGTAGGTCCGCTGGTACGCCAGGTCGCTGCCGTCCGAGGTGCGCGCGGAGCCGGTGACCGACCTGCCGCCCACGATGATGTCGCCGAGCGGGTCCGCGTACGTGTCGATCGCGTTGCGCCGGTTGCGGCTGTCGTCTGCGAGGGCCCGGCCGTCGTAGAACTGCACCCAGGTCGCCCGCACCAGCAGGGCCACCACGAGGAGCAGCACGAAGACGGACGCCCGCCTGATCGTCCTGTTCATTGCGACCGGTAGGACGTCCGGGACGGGGGTGTACGTTCCCGTCCGTCCGTTTTCTCATCGGCTCCTCATGCGGCGCGCTCCCCGGCCGCGCCGCTCAGAGCCGCCGGGTCGCCAGGGTCAGCCGGTCCCGCGCGTCGAACAGCGCGTCCTTCACGAGCTGCTCGTGGGCGGGGGTGAGCCGGGCCACCGGCACCGAGCAGCTGATCGCGTCCCGGGCGGGGGTGCGGTACGGGATCGCCACCCCGAAGCAGCGCAGCCCCAGGGTGTTCTCCTCGCGGTCCACGGCGAAGCCCTGCTCGCGGATCTGGCGCAGCTCCTCGATGAGCTTCTCGCGGTCCGTGATGGTGTGCTCGGTGAGCGCCGGGAGGGTCTCCGGGAGCATCTTGCGCACCTGCTCGTCGGGGTACGTGCTCAGCAGCGACTTGCCCAGCGAGGTCGAGTGGGCGGGCAGCCGCCGTCCGACCCGGGTGAAGGGGCGCAGGTAGTGCTGGGACTGGCGGGTGGCCAGGTAGACCACGTTGGTGCCGTCGAGACGGGCGAGGTGGATGGTCTCCGTGGTGTCGTCCGAGAGCCGGTCGAGCGTCGGTCTCGCCGCCGCGACCACCTCGTCGCCGTCGATGTAGGAGGTGCCCACCAGCAGCGCGCGGACCCCGATGCCGTACCGGGTGCCCGTCGCGTCCGTCTCCACCCAGCCCAGCTCGACCAGGGTGCGCAGCAGCATGTACAGGCTGGACTTCGGGTACCCGACGGCCTCCTGGACGGACGCGAGCGAGTGCATCCCGGGGCGGCCGGCGAAGTACTCCAGCAACTCGACGGTCCGCACCGCGGACTTGACCTGTGCCCCGCCGCCTGTCTCGGCTGCCGTCATCGCCCTTGACCCCTTCGTCCGAGGAGAACCTTGAGATATCGTCTCCGACAGCATATTCATCACCAGAGACAGCGTTCAGTATATCGAACGGCCCTGGTGGATGGACCACGACCGCGGCAACACATGTGTGGAGGGACCCCCGGTGGCAGCAGCACCAGTCTGGAGCGTCGACCCCCGAACCGGGAAGCGGCGGGAACAGGTCGCGGTCGAGGCCACGGCGCAGGAGGTGGACGACGCCGTCCGCGCCGCGCACGCGGCCCGTGCCTCGCTGGCCGACCGCGCCGTCCGCGCCGCCTTCCTGCGCACCGCGGCCGAGCAGCTCGAAGCGGCCAAGGACGGACTCGTCGAGACCGCCGACGCCGAGTCCGCGCTCGGTCCGGTCCGGCTCACCGGCGAACTCGCCCGCACCTGCTACCAGTTGCGGGCCTTCGCCGACACGGTCGACGAGGGCGCCTTCCTCGACGTCATCATCAACCACCCCGACGCCACCGCGACCCCGCCCATCCCGGACCTGCGCCGCCACAAGGTGCCGCTCGGGACCGTCGCCGTCTACGCGGCGTCGAACTTCCCCTTCGCGTTCTCCGTCGCGGGCGGCGACACCGCGAGCGCCCTCGCGGCCGGCTGCCCGGTCGTCGTCAAGGCCCACCCCGACCACCCGGCCCTCTCCGAGCTGGTCGCCAAGGTGCTGCGCCGGGCCGCCGCCGCGCACGGCCTCCCCGAGGGCGTCGTCGGCCTGGTGCACGGCTTCGCGGCAGGCGTCGAGCTGGTCAGGCACCCGCTCGTCACCGCGGCCGGGTTCACCGGCTCGGTCCGCGGCGGACGCGCCCTCTTCGACGCCGCGGCGGCCCGCCCGGCGCCCATCCCCTTCCACGGCGAACTGGGCTCCCTGAACCCCGTCGTGGTCACCGAGGCCGCCGCCGACGAGCGGGCCGAGGCGATCGGCGCCGGACTCGCGGGCTCGATGACCCTCGGCGTCGGCCAGTTCTGCGTCAAGCCCGGCCTGGTGCTCGTCCCGTCCGGCGCGGCGGGCGACCGGCTGCTGACCGCGCTCACGGACGCCGTCAGCGACACCGACGCCGGGGTGCTGCTCGACCACCGGATGCGCGACAACTTCCTCGCGGGCGTCGGCGAGCGCGCCAAGCTGCCCGAGGTCGAGTCCCCGGTCACCCCGGGCGCGGGCGGCGAGCACACGGTGAGCGCCGGGTTCCTGACCGTCCCGGCCGCCAGGCTGACCGCCGACGGCGAGCACGACCTGCTCCTGGAGGAGTGCTTCGGACCGGTCACCGTCGTCGCCCGCTACAGCGACGACGCCGAGGCCGGCGCCGTCCTGTCCCGGCTGCCGGGCAACCTCACCGCGACCGTCCACCTGTCGGCCGGGGAGGCGGCGGGCGAGGGGCGCGGTCCCGCGCTGCTCGCCGAGCTGACCCCGATCGCCGGACGGGTCCTGGTCGACGGCTGGCCCACCGGTGTCGCGGTCGCCGCCGCCCAGCACCACGGCGGCCCGTACCCGGCGACGACGTCCACCTCCACCTCGGTGGGTGGCACGGCGATCGAGCGCTGGATGCGGCCGGTCGCCTACCAGGGCGTGCCGGAGGCGCTGCTGCCCGCCGAGCTGCGCGACGACAACCCGCTGGGACTGCCGCGCCGGATCGACGGACGCCTGGAACGCTGACCAGCGCCCCGGGGGCGCCGCGGACGGGACACCCCCGCCGGCGCCCCCGGGGCCGCCCGGTCCGCATCGACTGACATCATCACGGGATGGACGTGGAACTCTCCGCACTGCCCTTCGGCCTGCGCACCTACGGCCCCGACGGGAACTGGTCCTTCGAGGACGGGGTCCTCACCGGCTGGGCCGGTCCGCGCCAGGACCGGTTCGTGCCGCCCACCGGGGAGGGCCTCGACCCGGCCTCCGACGCGCCCCGGCTGCTGGGGGCGCCCCCGGCCGGGGACTTCCAGCTGATCGCCCGGGTCACCGTCGGGTTCTCGGGCGCCTTCGACGCCGGGGTCCTCTACGTCCACGTGGGCGAGCGGGCCTGGGCCAAGCTCTGCCTGGAGTACTCGCCCGACGTGCCGACCGTCTGCACGGTGGTCACCCGCGGCCACTCCGACGACGCCAACTCCTTCACCGTGGACGGCAGTTCGGTCTGGCTGCGGGTGAGCCGCACCGGCCGCGCCTTCGCCTTCCACGCCTCCCGCGACGGCGTCCGCTGGATCTTCGTGCGCCTGTTCACGCTGGGCACCGAGAAGGAGAGCGACGCGGCCCTGGTCGGCTTCATGGCGCAGGCCCCCATGGGGGAGGGCTGCGTGGTGACCTACGACCACATCGCGTACCGCCCGGCCTGGCCCGCGGACCTGCGCGACGGCAGCTGAGCGGGGCCGGGAACCGGCGGCGGTCCCGGGCACGTCCTGGAACGCGTGACCGACGCGTCCCGGCCCCCGCTGCTGATCAGAACCGTCCTGCCCGCCGAGGCACCGGCCGTCGCCGCGCTGCACCGGCGGGCCCGCGCCACCTGCCGCCCCGACGGCCCGGACGACGGCACCGACCGGACCGCCCGCTGGCGGGAGACCGTCGCCCGTCCCGACGGCGTGGTGCTCTGCGCGGTCCGCGCCGGACGGCTGATCGCCCTCGCCGCCTTCCACGCCGAGCCGCGGACCGCCCCTGACACGGTCCGGCTGGTCCAGTTCCACGTCGACCCCGACCACTGGCGCGACGGCGTCGGCACCGCCCTGCACGCCGCCTGCGTCGAGCAGTGGCAGGCCGAGGGCAGGCGCACCGCGGTGCTCGACGTCCGCGTCGGCAACATGCGCGCCCGCCGCTTCTGGGCCGCCCGCGGCTGGTCGCCCGACCCGGGGGACCCGGCGGGGGAGGAGGACCAGCACCTGGTCCTGCGGTTCCCGGTGCCGGGCCGCGCGGGGGAATGAACCCGGCTGCTTGAACGTTCATCCAGTCGGCGGAGGGTGCCTCCGTCCGGCGGAGGGTGTCTCCGTCCCCCTCGGGAGAGAGTCGAGACGATGCGGGTCGAGATCTGGTCGGACATCGCGTGTCCCTGGTGCTACGTGGGCAAGGCCCGGTTCGAGAAGGCGCTCGCCGCGTTCCCGCACCGGGACGGCGTCGAGGTCGTCCACCGGTCCTTCGAGCTGGACCCCGGTCGGGCCAAGGGCGACGTCCAGCCGGTGCTGACGATGCTCACCGCGAAGTACGGCATGAGCGAGGCGCAGGCCCGCGCGGGTGAGGAGAACCTCGGGGCGCAGGCCGCCGCCGAGGGGCTGCCCTACCGCACCGAGGGACGCGACCACGGCAACACCTTCGACCTGCACCGGCTGCTGCACCTCGCCAAGGAGCACGGCCGCCAGGACGCGCTGATCGAGCTGCTGTACCGGGCCAACTTCGCCGAGGAGGACTCCCTGTTCACCGGCGGCGAGACCCGTCTGGTCGACCTCGCCGTCGCCGCCGGTCTGGACGCCGACGCGGCCCGCGCGGTCCTCGCCGACCCGACCGCCTACGCCGACGAGGTCCGCGCCGACGAGCGCGAGGCGGCCGAGCTGGGCGCCAACGGCGTGCCGTTCTTCGTGCTGGACCGCACCTACGGCGTCTCCGGCGCCCAGCCCGCCGAGGTCTTCACCCAGGCCCTCACCCAGGCGTGGGGCGGACGCACCCCGCTGAAGCCCGTCGGCGGCGGCGACGACGCGGAGGTCTGCGGCCCCGACGGGTGCGCGGTGCCGCAGGGCTGAACCGGGCCCCGGCGCGGCCGGCCGGACGGGCGCGACGATCATGATCCGAACGCCGCAGTGCCGGTCGGCCGCGCGAACCCGCAGGTGGGAGCCGATGTATAAGCGGCCGTAAGGGGAAGCGGTCAGAAATCCGCAATGGACTGAGAGGCGCGCCGGGGCCCAGAGTGGGGGCATGGAGACCTTCGAGACCCTCGTCCGTGCCGAGTTCGCCCCGAAGAACACCTATCTGAACACCGCGAGCACCGGCCTCCTGCCCGCCAGGACCGTCGCCGCGATGCGGACCGCGATCGAGTCGGCGGCGGTCGGCAGTCCCACCGACATGTTCGCGGACGTCGAGGCGGCCCGCGCCGGGTTCGCCGGGCTGGCCGGGGTGCCGGTGCGCCGGGTGGCGGCCGGTGCCTCGGTCGCCGTCTACACCGGTCTGATCGCCGCCTCGCTGCCGCCGGGCGCCGAAGTCCTCACCGCCGAGGACGACTTCAGCTCCGTCGTGAACCCCTTCCACGTCCGCGCCGACCTCGCGGTGCGGACGGTGCCGCTGGAGCGGCTCGCGGAGTCGGTGCGGCCCGGCACCGCCCTGGTCGCGGTCAGCGCCGCGCAGTCCGCCGACGGCCGGGTGGCCGACCTCCGGGCGATCAGCGCCGCGGCCCGCGCGCACGGGGCCCGCACCTACGTCGACGCGTCCCAGGCGTTCGGCTGGCTCGACGTCGACGCGGACGCCTACGACTACTGCGCGACCGTCGGCTTCAAGTGGCTGTTCTGCCCCCGGGGCGTGGCCTTCCTGACCGTCCCCGAGGACCTCGGCGGGCTCCCCCCGCTGTTCGCGGGCTGGGTCGCGGGGGAGCACCCGTGGGACTCCTGCTACGGACCCGTCCGGGAACTCGCCCGCTCCGCACGGCGGTTCGACGAGAGCCCCGCGCTGTTCTCCTACGCCGGTGCCCGCCACTCCCTCGAACTCCTCGCGGAGATCGGCCTGGACGCCGTCCGCGCCCATGACCTGGCCCTCGCCGACCGGTTCCGCGACGGCCTCGCCGCGCTGGGGCACAAGCCGGTCCCCGCCCCGGGCTCCGCCATCGTCTCCGTCCCCGGACTCGGGCACCTGCAACCGGAGTTGAGCGCGGCCGGGATCGAGGTGTCCGACCGCGCGGGCCATCTCCGGGCGGCCTTCCATCTGTACAGCACGGCGGCCGACGTCGACCGGCTGCTGGCCGCGCTGGCCGGGTGAGGCACGCTCCCGGCGCGGGCCTGGCCGCCGAGAACGCCGACGCCGCCCGCTCCGTTGCCGGAGGGGCGGCGATCGTCGCGCGGGGCCGGGTCAGCGCACCGGGGTGAAGTCCCGGGCGCCGATGAACTCGGGCCGCCGCACCGGCGCGGAGAACGGCTCGACGGCCTCGTTCTCCACGCTGTTGAAGACGATGAAGACGTTGCTGCGCGGGAAGGGCGTGATGTTGTCGCCCGAGCCGTGCATGCAGTTGCAGTCGAACCAGGTCGCCGAACCGGCCTTCCCGGTGAACAGCTTGATGCCGTAGTCGCCCGCCATCGCGGTGAGCGCCTCGTCGGACGGCGTTCCCGCGTCCTGCATCTGGAGCGACTTCTTGTAGTTGTCCTCGGGGGTCGAACCCGCGCAGCCGAGGAAGGTGCGGTGCGACCCCGGCATGATCATGAGACCGCCGTTGGTGTCGTGGTTCTCGGTCAGCGCGATCGAGACCGAGACCGTCCGCATGTTCGGCAGGCCGTCCTCGGCGTGCCAGGTCTCGAAGTCCGAGTGCCAGTAGAAGCCGCTGGCGCCGAACCCGGGCTTGACGTTGATCCGCGACTGGTGGACGTAGACGTCCGAGCCGAGGATCTGCCGGGCCCGGCCCACCACCCGTTCGTCCCGCACCAGACGGGCGAAGACCTCGCTGATCCGGTGCACCTCGAAGACCGAGCGGATCTCCTTGGACTGCGGCTCCACGATCGAGCGCTCGTCCGCGCGGACCGCCGGGTCGGCGATCAGCCGCTCCAGCTCCTGCCGGTAGACGGCGACCTCGTCATCGGCGATGAGCTGGTCGATGGCGAGGAAGCCGTCCCGTTCGAACCCGGCGAGGTCCTGGCCGGAGATCGGGCCCGGCGCGTCGGGGGCGCCCCACAGGACCGGGTCCTGACGCGGGACGGACACCTCGGTGGCGCCGCGGCTGGGGTACAGGTCGGTGAGGGTGGTCATGGTCGCCTCACACCTCCTCGGGCTCGGGCTCGGTGAGCAGCGGGTAGACCCCGTTCTCGTCGTGGTCCTCCCTGCCGGTCACGGGCGGGTTGAAGACACAGATGCAGCGGAAGTCCTTCTTGATCCGCATCGTGTGGCGCTCGTGCCCGTCGAGGAGGTACGTCGTGCCGGGGGTGATGGTGTACTTCTCCCCGGTCTCGTCGTCGGTCAGTTCGGCCTCGCCCTCGACGCACACGACGGCCTCGATGTGGTTGGCGTACCACATCGACGTCTCCGTCCCCGCGTAGAGGATCGTCTCGTGCACGGAGAAGCCGACCCTCTCCTTGGCGAGGATGACGCGCTTGCTCTCCCACGTGCCGGACGCGGCCTTCACGTGCCGGTCGGTGCCTTCGATCTCCTTGAACGAACGGACGATCACGGTGTTGCGATGCCTCCTAGGTGAATGGTTCCCGGCCCCGGGCGGGGTCAGGCGGTCTCGCGGACGGCCCGCGCGAGGATGCTGAGGCCCTCGTCGAGCTCGTCGCTGGTGACGGTGAGCGCCGGGAGGAGTTTCACGACCTCGCTCTCCGGGCCCGACGTCTCGATGAGCAGACCCAGCTCGAAGGCCCGGTGGGCGATCCGCCCGGCCCGCTCCTTGTCGGCGAACTCCATGCCCCACACCAGGCCGCGGCCCCGGAACTCCTTGACGGCGCCCGGGTTCTCGTCGGCGATGGCGGCGAGCTGGCGCTCGACCTGCTCCCCGCGGGCCCGGGTCTGCTTCTCCATCGCGGGCCCGTCCGACCAGTAGGTCTCCAGGGCGGCGGTGGCGGTGACGAAGGCCGGGTTGTTGCCGCGGAAGGTGCCGTTGTGCTCGCCCGGCTCCCAGATGTCCAGCTCGGGCTTGAACAGGCACAGCGACATGGGCAGGCCGTAGCCGCTGATCGACTTGGACACCGTCACGATGTCCGGGACGATGCCCGACTCCTCGAAGGAGAAGAACGCGCCGGTGCGCCCGCAGCCCATCTGGATGTCGTCGACGATCAGGAGCATGTCCTGACGCTCGCACAGCTCGGCCAGCGCGCGCAGCCACTCCGGGCGCGCGACGTTGATGCCGCCCTCGCCCTGCACGGTCTCCACGATCACCGCGGCGGGCTTGTTGAGTCCTGAGCCCTGGTCCTCCAGGAGCCGCTCGAACCAGAGGAAGTCGGGGATCTTGCCCTCGAAGTAGTTGTCGAAGGGCATCGGGGTGCCGTGCACCAGCGGGATGCCCGCACCGGCCCGCTTGAACGCGTTGCCGGTGACCGCGAGGGAGCCGAGCGACATGCCGTGGAAGGCGTTGGTGAAGGAGACGATCGCCTCGCGGCCCTTCACCTTGCGGGCCAGCTTCAGCGCGGACTCGACGGCGTTGGTGCCGGTCGGGCCGGGGAACATGACCTTGTAGGGCAGGTCGCGGGGGCGCAGCACCAGGTTCTGGAAGGACTCCAGGAAGGCGCGCTTCGCGGTGGTCGACATGTCGAGCCCGTGGGTGACGCCGTCCCGCTCCAGGTAGTCGATCAGCGCCCGTTTCAGGACCGGGTTGTTGTGCCCGTAGTTCAGTGATCCGGCACCGGCGAAGAAGTCGAGGTACTCGTGACCGTCCTCGTCGTACATCCGGCTGCCGTGGGCTCGGTCGAACACGGTCGGCCAGCCGCGGCAGTAACTGCGTACCTCCGACTCCAGGGTCTCGAAGACGCTGAGGTCGGGCTGGGTGATGGTCACGACGAATCGCTCCTCGGTGCGTGGGGGTCAGAGAGGGAGGGAGGGAACCGATGGGTCCCGCGGGGTTCCCGCGCGGGCGCGGCGGGTTCCGCGGGAGGTCAGCGGGCGAGCGGCCCGATGCGGTGCAGCACCTCGGGCTCGTGCGGTCCGTCCGGGAACAGCCCGGTGCCGAACAGCACCTCCCGCTCCAGCCGCGCGCCGTGCCGCTCGGCGAACGACGCGAACAGCCGCTCCGAGGCGGTGTTGCCCGGAGTGATGGTGGTCTCGACGGTGGTCACGCCCAGCTCCGCGACGGTCCTGGCGGCGAGCCCGTCGAGCAGGGCGCCCGCGAGCCCGCGTCCGCGGTGGCTCTCGTCCACCGCGACCTGCCAGACCAGCAGGGTGCGGGGCTGGTCGGGTCGTACGTAGCCGGTCACGAAGCCGACCGGCGTCCCGTCCTCGGCGCGGGCCACCACGGAGGTCGCCGCGAAGTCGCGGCACCACAGCAGGTAGCTGTACGACGAGTTCAGGTCGAGTGCCTTCGAGTCCCTGGCGATCCGCCACAGCGCGGCGCCGTCCGCCAATGACGGACGGTCGATTTGCAGTTCTGCTTGTGCGGCAGTCATGCAAATTGAACTTACCTGGGGGAATTAAAAAATGCATGGCGGGGGCGGGGTGCGGTTGGCGTGTGCGTGTGTTATCACGCGGGCGTGAACGATCACCGCGCAGGGGTGCAAATCGACCCGTCTTGTCCGGTATTTACTGGACAAAATGGGCGTGGTGTGGAACGCGTCACAACACGGCAACCCTGCCGAGATGTGCCAGAATTACTCTGCCTGGTGTTCGCGGAACCTTTGTGTTTAGGTCCCGGGAAAGCGGGCAGAAGAATATGGGGAATCACCCTCTGTGGAATTCTGGAATAGCCAGTAATTCAAGTTCCGGCCGGTTCTCCGGAACGCGTGGAGCGTGCGGAACGCCCGGGGCACCCGGCCCCGCCGCTCCTTCCCGGGCCGCCTTCTCGGCCTCTCACCCCCTCGGCCGCCTGACCGCGCGGCCGCCCCGCCTCGCTCGGGATCCCGCCCGCTAGCGCCAGGCCGCCTCCGCCGCTTCGAGCGCCGCTTCCAGGCGCACCGTGACACCGTGCGCCGTCAGGGCGGTCGCCAGGGACGTCAGGGCCGCCAGGACCGTCCCCCGGGTGGCCTGCGCGCCGTAGTGGTTGACGCGGATCATCTCCTTCGCCAGCGCGCCGCCCCCGGCGGCCAGCGCGAGCGCCGGGTCCGCCGCCAGGGCGCGGGCCACCAGGTCCGACGCGGCGACGCCGGCCGGGGCCCGCAGCGTGGTGGCGACCGGCGCCGCGTCCCGCGCCTCGCGCACGTACGGCTCCAGGCCCCCGCCCAGCGCCAGCGCGCCCGCCCGGGTCGCGGCGGCGGCCGCGCGGTGCCGGTCCATCACGGTCTCCGGCCCCTCCGCCTCGATCCGCTCCACGCACGCCTCCAGCGCGAGCATCTCCAGCTGTGCCGGAGCGTGCGGCAGCGCCCTGCGCCCGCCGTCGGTCCAGCGCTCCTTCCAGTCGAGCAGCGAGAGGTAGGAGCGGCGCGGGGCCGCCGGGTTGGCCGCCATCCGCGCCCACGCCCGCTCGCTCACCGACACCGCGGAGACGCCCGCGGGCCCGCCCATCGCCTTCTGCGCCCCGATGACGCACAGGTCGACGCCCCAGGCGTCCGGCAGCACCGGCTCGGCCCCGACGGAGGCCACCGCGTCCAGGTAGAACAGCGCGCCGTGCTCCCGCGCGACCTCGCCCACCGCGGCGACCGGGTTGGTGTTGCCGGTGGCCGCCTCCGCGTGCACCAGCGAGACGAAGTCGATCCCCGGGTGGGCGGCGAAGGCGTCCCGGACCTGCGCGGCGGTGACGGCGGTGTGGAACGGCACGGCGAGGTCGATCACGGTGGCGCCGCAGTCCCGCAGCCAGTCGCCGAAGGTCTGCCCATAGGGGCCGGTGATGACGTTCAGCGCGGTGGTGCCGGGTCCCGCGGTGGCCCGGATCGCCCCCTCCAGCGGCAGCAGCGCCTCGCCCTGCATGATCACGACGTCCTGCTCGGTGCCCAGCAGGCGTGCCACACGGTCCTCGATCGACGCGAAGCGCGCCGCGGTCAAGGGGGCCAGGTCCAGGAACGGATGGGTCACGGCGGTGCTCTCTTCTTCTGCACGGGGTAGAGGTGACGAGCGTAACCGGCGGCCGTTTCCCTCCCCATTGGCGACTTCCTAGGTCAAACCGCCCTTTCACCCTCGGTTCTATTTGAGAGACCCCAAGATCTCCTTATAATCCGAACCCTGTTGTCACCCCCACCGGAGGTCCCCCGTGAACACCGTCCCCGGCCGCAGGGCCCGTGTCCTGGCCGCCACCACCGCGACGGCCGGTCTGCTCCTGGTCGCCGGCTGCTCGTCGGGCGACGGCGGCGGCTCGAAGACCGCGGGCGGGGTGCCGCTGGCCAAGGCCGGTCAGCTCACCACCTGCACCCACCTGCCCTACCCGCCGTTCCAGTCGGAGATCGACGGCAAGGTGCAGGGCTTCGACGTGTCCCTCGTCGACCTCGTCGCCAAGAAGCTCGGGGTGCCGCAGCAGATCCGCGACACGCCCTTCGAGAACTTCAAGACCGGCGCCTTCCTCAACTCCGGCGACTGCGACCTGGCCGCGGCCGGCATGACCATCACCGACGAGCGCAAGAAGAACGTCGACTTCTCCGTGCCGTACTTCGACGCCACCCAGGCCGTCCTGGTCGGCCGCGGGAGCGGCATCACCTCCTTCGCCGGGCTCAAGGGCAAGAAGGTGGGCGCCCAGGCGCAGACCACCGGCGAGGACTACGCCCGGGAGAAGGGCCTCGACCCGGTCTCCTTCGAGTCCTCCGACGCCGTCCTCAACGGGCTGCGCACCGGCCAGGTCAAGGCCGTCGTCATCGACTACCCGGTCGTCCAGGGCTGGTTGAAGAACAAGGCCGACGCCGCCGCCTTCAAGGTCGTCGACAACCTCGACACCGGCGAGCAGTACGGCTTCACCGTGCGCAAGGGCAACACCAAGCTGCTCGCCGCCATCGACAAGGCGATCACCGACGCCAAGGCCGACGGCACCTACAAGAAGCTCTACGAGCGGTGGATCGGCCCCTACGACGACGGCGCCGCCACCGTCTCCTCCTCGCCGTCCGCCGCCTCGTGACCGGCACCCAGGCGCCGCCGCGCGCCACAGGACTGACGCGGCGTCAGAAACGGCGTCTGTCCCGCGGGGCGCAGTACGTCGTCTTCGTCGCCGCCGTGGCCGCCTGCGCGGCGGCGGCCGACTGGGGGCGGCTGCGCAACCAGTTCGCCCAGGGCGGCATCGCCCGCCAGATGTTCCCCGACGTCATCACGCTGGCCCTGAAGAACACCGTCCTGTACACGCTGTCCGGCTTCGCCGTCGGCCTGGTCCTCGGCATGCTGATCGCCCTGATGCGGCTGTCGTCCGTGGGCCCCTACCGGTGGTTCGCCGGGGTGTACATCGAGATCTTCCGCGGACTGCCCGCCCTGCTGATCTTCATCTTCATCGGCGTGGCCGTGCCGCTCGCCTTCCCCGGCACCGAGATCCCCGGCGGGACTTACGGCAAGGTGGCCCTCGCGCTCGGACTCGTGGCCGCCGCGTACATGGCCGAGACGATCCGCGCCGGCATCCAGGCGGTCCCCAAGGGCCAGATGGAGGCGGCCCGTTCGCTGGGGTTCTCGCCCGCCCGCGCCATGGTCTCCGTCGTCGTGCCGCAGGCCTTCCGGATCATCCTGCCGCCGCTCACCAACGAACTCGTCCTGCTCTTCAAGGACTCCTCGCTGGTGCTGTTCCTCGGCGTCACCCTCGAGGAGCGCGAACTGTCCAAGTTCGGACGGGACCTGGCCAGCCAGACCGCCAACTCCACCCCCATCCTGGTGGCGGGTGTCTGCTACCTGCTGGTGACCGTGCCGCTCGGCTTCGTCGTGCGCCGCATGGAGGCCAAGGCACAGGAGGCCGTGAAATGAGCCGTCAGGACACCGCGGCGGCGGAGCCCGAGATCCGCGTCGAGGGCCTGTACAAGTCCTTCGGCGCCAACGAGGTGCTGCGCGGCATCGACCTGGAGATCGGGCGCGGCGAGGTCGTCTGCGTCATCGGCCCCTCCGGTTCGGGCAAGTCCACCCTGCTGCGCTGCGTGAACCTCCTGGAGGAGCCCGACCGCGGCCGGGTGCTGGTCGGCGGCACCGAACTCACCGACCCGGACGTCGACATCGACGCCGCCCGGCGCCGGATCGGCATGGTCTTCCAGCAGTTCAACCTCTTCCCGCACCTCACCGTGACCGCCAACCTCACCCTGCCGCAGCGCCGGGTGCTCGGCCGGAGCCGGGCCGAGGCGGCGCGGGTGGCCGCCGAGAACCTCGCCCGGGTCGGGCTCGCCGAGAAGGCCGACGCCTACCCGGCGGCCCTCTCCGGCGGCCAGCAGCAGCGCGTCGCCATCGCCCGCGCCCTCGCCATGGGCCCCGAGGTGATGCTGTTCGACGAGCCGACCTCGGCGCTCGACCCCGAGCTGGTCGGCGACGTGCTCGCGGTCATGCGGATGCTGGCCCGCGACGGCATGACGATGATCGTCGTCACCCACGAGATGAGTTTCGCCCGCGAGGTCGCCGACCGGGTCGTCTTCATGGACGGCGGGGTGGTCGTGGAGGACGGCGCCCCCGCCGACGTCATCGGCGCCCCGCGCCACGCGCGCACCCGCGACTTCCTCTCCCGGCTGCTCGACCCGGCCCGCGCCGCGCTGCCGGGTGAGCCGGAGGCGACGGGGGAGGCGGGAGAGCCGGAGAAGGAGGCGGACGGCGCGGCCGCCGGGTAGCTCACTAAGGTGCGGTGCATGAGCGATCACCCGGTGCTGCACGTGAAGGGCGGGATCCTCGTCGGTCCTGACGAGGTCCGCGACGAGCTGTGGGTCGTCGGCGGCCGGATCAGCCTCGACCGGCCGGCGGGCGCCCGCGACGTCCGGACCGTCGAGGGCTGGGCGCTGCCCGGCCTGGTCGACGCGCACTGCCACGTCGGGCTCGGCGCCCACGGACCCGTCGACCGGGACACCGCCGAGAAGCAGGCGCTGACCGACCGGGACGCCGGGACCCTGCTGATCCGGGACGCGGGGTCGCCCTCCGACACCCGCTGGGTCGACGGGCGCGACGACCTCCCGGAGATCGTCAGGGCGGGCCGGCACATCGCCCGCACCCGCCGCTACCTGCGCGGCTACGCCCACGAGATCGAGCCGGACGACCTGGTCGCCTACGTCGCCCGGGAGGCGCGGCGCGGGGACGGCTGGGTCAAGCTGGTCGGCGACTGGATCGACCGCGACCTCGGTGACCTGTCGGCCTGCTGGCCGCGCCGGGCCGCCGAGGCGGCGATCGCCGAGGCCCACCGGCTCGGCGCCCGGGTCACCGCGCACTGCTTCGCCGAGGAGTCGCTGCGCGACCTGGTGGAGGCGGGCATCGACTGCGTCGAGCACGCCACCGGACTCACCGAGGAGCTGATCCCCCTCTTCGTCGAGCGCGGCGTCGCGATCGTCCCGACCCTCGTCAACATCGCCACCTTCCCGGATCTCGCGGCGGGCGGCGACGCCAAGTTCCCGCGCTGGTCGGCCCACATGCGGCGGCTGCACGCCCGCCGCCACGACACGGTGCGCGCCGCCTACGACGCGGGCGTCCCGGTCTACGTCGGCACCGACGCGGGCGGCACCCTGCCGCACGGGCTGGTCGCGGCGGAGGTCGCCGAACTGGTCACGGCGGGCATCCCGGCGCCGGACGCGCTCGCCGCGACGACCTGGTCGGCCCGGCGCTGGCTCGGACGCCCGGGACTGACCGAGGGCGCCCCCGCGGACCTGGTCGTCTACCCCGGGGACCCGCGCGCGGACGTCCGGGTCCTGGCCGCCCCCACCCGGGTGGTGCTGAACGGCCGCGTGGTGGTCTGACCCCGGTGTCCGGGACGGGCGGTGACGGCACGTCATCCCGTTGCCCCGGGACGGGTGTTGACCGCGCGTGACCCGGGGGCGGTGCGGCGCGTTGTGCACCCCGTCTCGCGCGCGGGAGGGTCAACCGGCGTATTCGCACAGGATGCGGGGCCGAAGTGAAACCGTGGAACGGCCGGGCCACAGGATTCGAAAGCGTTCGCGGAAACCCCACGAAGGGGTGAAGTCACGCAGGATCGCCGCCTGTTCACTCTTCGTGCGTAATTCTTGCCGGGTCCCAAGAAGCTTCTACTGGGGGTCCCACACCTTGAACGGCACCAACTTCCGCATGCCCGCACGCCGTCTCGCCGCCGTCGCGGCGGCCACCGCCCTGACCGCCGCTCCCGCGGTCCTGGCCGGCGCGGGCTCCGCGCACGCGACCACCGACCACGGTCGCGCGAGCGCCGTCGTCCTGCGCACCGGGCTCGACGTGTCGCTGCTCAACAAGACCGTGAACGTCCCGCTCGCGGTCTCGCTCAACGAGGTCGAGGCGCCGCGCAGCGCAGAGAAGACGGCACTGTCCGCCACGCTCGACGGCGTCGACGGCGGCAGGCCCTTCAGCGTGCTGAGCGCCGACGTCGCCACCGCGAAGGCCGACGTCACCGCCGCCCGCGCCGAGGGCTCCACCCGCCTCGCCCACGCCCGGCTGCACGTCCCCGGGCTGCCGCTGCTCTCCCTCGTCGAGGTCGAGGAGGTCACCTCCGAGGCGGTCTGCGCGGCGGGCCGCACCCCCGTCGCCACCTCCAACCTGCTCGGCGCGGTCACCGTCCTCGGCAAGAAGGTCACGCTGACCGCGGGCGGCACCACCGACGTGCGGGTGCCCGGCGTCGGCGAGGTCAGGCTCGACCTGTCGCGGACCGAGCACACCTCGCGCACGGCCGCCGCGACCGCCCTCGAACTGAAGGTCTCCGTCAACCCGTTGAAGCTCAACGTCGCGGAGGTCGAGGGCACCGTCACGCTGGCCAGGGCCACCTGCGAGGCGCCGCCCGCGCCGGCCCCGGAGAGCCCCGCGCCGACCACGGAACCGGCCGGGACCGAGCCGCAGGGCGGCAAGACGCGGGAGAACCTCGCGGAGACCGGCGGCGACGCGTCGACGCCGTACGTCGCGGCCGGTGCCGCCGCCCTGGTGGTGGTCGGCGGCGGCGCGCTCGTGCTGGCCCGCCGCGGCCGGAGCTGACCCGGTCCGACCGGCGGGCCCGCCTCACCCCGCCGGTCGGCTCTGCTCCGCGGCCGCCTGCGTGATCGCCCGTTCCAGCGCCCGCAGAAACGCGTCCGTGGTCGTCCTGTCCCGGACGGCCACCCGCAGCCACTCCCGGTCGAGACCGGGGAAGGTGTCCCCGCGGCGCACCGCGAACCCCAGGGCGCGCAGCCGTCGCCGTACCGCCGCGGCCCGGGGGAGGCGCATCAGCACGAAGGGCGCCTCGGCGGGACTGGCCACCGTGACGCCGTGCCCGGCCAGCGTGCCGAGCCCGGCGAGCAGCCGCTCGCGGTCGGCGGCGATCCGGTGCGCCGCGTGGGCCGCCTCGGCGACGGCGCGCGGGCCCACGCAGACCTCGGCGGCGGCCAGCGCGGGCGTGGAGACCGGCCAGAGCGGCTGGGCCCGCTCCAGCGCGGCGACCGTCTCCGGGTCGGCGAGCACGTACCCGACCCGCAGCCCCGCCAGGCCCCAGGTCTTGGTCAGGCTGCGCAGCACCACGAGGCCGGGCACGTCCGTCCGCCCGGCCAGCGCCTCCCGCTCACCCGGCACCGCGTCCATGAACGCCTCGTCCACGACCAGCGTCCGCCCCGGGCGGGCCAGCGCGGTGAGCGCCCCGGCCGGGTGCAGCACCGACGTCGGGTTGGTGGGGTTGCCCACCACGACCAGGTCGGCGCCCCCGGGCACCGCGCCCGGGTCGAGCCGGAAGCCGTCCGCCGCGCTCAGCAGCACCCGGTCCACGGTGTGCCCCGCGTCCCGCAGCGCCGCCTCCGGTTCGGTGAACTGCGGGTGCACCACCACCGGGTGACGCACCTTCAGGGCCCGCGCCAGCAGCACGAACGCCTCGGCGGCGCCCGCCGTCAGCAGGACCCGCTCCACCGGCAGCCCGTGCCGCGCCGCCACCGCCGCCCGCGCGGCCCGCCCGTCCGGGTAGGCCGCGAGGCCGGTCAGCGACGCCGCGACGTGCTCCCGCAGCCACCCGGGGGGCGTGTCGGCGCGGACGTTCACCGCGAGGTCGACGAGGGCGGCGCCGTCGTCACGGATCTCGGCGTCACCGTGGTGGCGCAGATCGTGCCCGGCGCCGCCCTCAGTGGGCATGCGCGTGACCGCCGTGATGGTGCCCGTGGTGGTGGCCGTCGTCGTCGGGGTGGAAGTGCGGCTGCTGGGCCATCCCCACCTTGTCCTCGAAGCCCGGCAGCGCGATCCGGTACACGCACGCGTCGCAGTTCATCCGGACGTCACCGGCGACCGCCTCCCGGTAGCGCTCCATCACCAGGTCGAGCAGCTCCGGCTCGGGCCCGATGACGTCGGCGCAGCGCACGTCCGCCTCCGGGTGGGCGGCGGCCCAGCCCTCGGCCTGCTGGCGCACCCGCTCCGGCAGGATGCCCGTGAACAGGAAGTAGGGCAGGACCACGATGCGCCGGGCGCCGAGCCGCACGCACCGGTCGAGGCCGCCCGGCACGTCCGGCGCGGCCAGCGACACGAACGCCGTCTCCACGCCCGCGTACCCGCGCCCCTCCCACAGCAGCCGGGCCGCCTTGTGCACCTCGGCGTTGGCGTCCGGGTCGGTGGAGCCGCGCCCGACGAGCAGCACGGTCACGTCGGCGCGGTCGGCGGGGCTGCGGCCGGCCGAGCCGAGCACCTCGTCCAGGCGCCGCTCCAGCACGTCGAGCAGCGCCGGGTGCGGGCCGAGCGGGCGCCCGTAGGTGTACGAGATCCCGGGGTGGCGGTCCCGCTCGCGGGAGAGCGCGGCCGGGATGTCGCCCTTGGCGTGCCCGGCGGAGACCAGCATCAGCGGAACGGCGGCGAACCGGGTCGCGCCCCGCTCCACCAGCTCGCTGACGGCCTCGCCGAGCGGCGGCGGGGACAGTTCGATGAAGCCTCCCGCGACGGGGAGTTCGGGGTGGCGGCGGCCCAACTCCCGTACGAAGTCGCGGAACGCCTCGGCTCCGGCCTCGTCCCGGGTGCCGTGTCCGGCGATGAGCAGGGCGGGCGGCGGGGTGGTCACGGTTTCTCCTCGGTGGGAATCGGGTGGTACAGCAGTGCGTTGAGGGCGGCGGCGGCGACCGCCGAACCGCCCTTCTCGGACACGTTGCTCACGGCGGGCAGCCCGCTCGCGCGCAGCGCGGCCTTGGACTCGGCGGCCCCGACGAACCCGACGGGCAGGCCGATCACGAGCGCGGGCGCCGCGTCCAGGACGAGCAGTTCCTCCAGGGCGGTCGGCGCGCAGCCGATCACCCACACGGCGCCGGGCCCGACCTGTTCGTGGGCGAGCCGGACGGCGTGCGCCGACCTGGTCAGCCCCGGCCCCGCGACGGCGTCCCTCAGCCGGCAGACGGTCTCGCGCCGGGTGATCCCGGCGGCGACCATCTCGACGTCGACGACGACCGGCGCCCCCGCGTGCAGGGCGGCGTGCGCCCGCACCAGGTCGGCCTCGGCCAGCACGAGGTCGTCGGCGTAGTCGAGGTCGGCCGCCGAGTGGATGACCCGCTCGACCACCGCCCGGGTCAGCGGCGGCAGCGCGGAGGTGTCGAGGCGGGCCCGCAGGCGCCGGAACGACTCCTGCTCGATCGGGTGGATCACACGGTTCACCTGGGCTCCTCCTGCCAGCGGTAGCCGCGCGGGGTCACCATGCGGCCCGCGATCTCACGGGTCGCCGTGTTGCCCACGGTCACGACGGTCATCATGTCGACCCACGCCGGGTCGAGTTCACCCAGGGTGGTCAGTCGGCTGGATTCGTCCGCCCGTGACGCGTTGCGCACCACGCCGACCGGCGTGCCGGGCTCCCGGTGCCCGGTGAGGACCGCCAGCGCCTTCGGCAACTGCCAGTCGCGGCCCCGGGAGCGCGGGTTGTAGAAGGTGACCACGAGGTCGGCCTCGGCCGCCGCCCGCACCCGCCGCTCGATGACCTCCCACGGCGTGTGCAGGTCGGAGAGGCTGATCGAGACGTGGTCGTGGCCCAGCGGCGCGCCCAGGATCGCCCCGGCGGCCAGCGCGGCCGTCACCCCGGGCACCCCGACGACGTCGATGTCGCGGGTGGCCTCGGCGAGCGCGGGCGACGCCATCGCGTACACGCCCGCGTCGCCGCTGCCGATCAGCGCGACCGCCCGCCCGGCCCTGGCCTCGGCGACGGCGGTCCTGGCCCGCTCCTCCTCGGCGCCGAGCCCGGACTCCAGGACCCGGGTGCCGGGCCGCAGCAGGTCGCGGATCTGGTCCACGTACTGGTCGAGCCCCACCAGCACCGAGGCGCGGCGCAGTTCGGCCCTGGCGCGCGGGGTGAGCAGGTCGCGGGCGCCGGGTCCGAGCCCGACCACCGCGAGCCGCCCGCGCCCGGGGCGCCGCACCACGGCACAGGTCGCCATGGCGGGCGAGGCGGCCGACTTCCGCTTGGGGACGAGGAGTTCGCCCCCGCCGAGGAGCGCGGCGGCCTCGGCGACCGACGGGGTGCCGACGGCGGCGAGCGGCGCGGCGGACGGGTTGGGCACCTCGACGCGCGCCAGCTCCCCGGCCGGGTGGGTCACCAGCGGCACGCCGAGCCGCTCGGCGGCGGCCAGCAGGCCGGGCTCCCGCGACTTGGCGTCCACGGTGGCGAGTTCGGCGACCGAGCGGGCCGAGAGCCCGGCCTCCGCGAGGGCGTCCCGGATCAGCGCGAGCACCTCGTCCGCCGGCGCCCCCCTGGAGGCGCCGACCCCGACGACCAGCGTCGGCGGCCGCAACAGCACGTCCCGCGGCCCCGGTTCGACGGCCCGGTCGGTCACCGTGACCGTGTACCCGTGCTCCTGGCCGCTCCCGGCGCCGGTCACCGGAAGCGCCGGGAGCGGCCAGGCGACCTCGGTGCGCAGGGCGACCGGCTCACCGTCCAGGAGCGCCCGGGAGACGGCCGCGACGGCGCCCTCGGCGGGCAGCCCGAGGGTGTCGAGCCCCGGCAGGTCCACCGCGTCGGTCGCCGTCGTCACCACCGGCTCGGCGCCGAGCAACGCGCCCACCTCGCGGGCGAGTTCGTTGGCGCCGCCGCCGTGGCCGCCGAGCAGCGACACGGCGAACCTGCCGCCCTCGTCGACGCAGACCACCCCGGGGTCCGAGGTCTTGCCGCCGAGCAGCGGGGCGAGCAGCCGCACCACCGCGCCGGTCGCCAGGAAGCACACCACCTGCGCGCACTCGGCGAACGCGGCCCGCACGGCGTCCCCCGCGGGACCCTCGTACACCCGCGTCCGCTCCGGCCACGCCGCGGCCAGCCGGTCGCGCGCCACCGCCCCCGCCGCGGTGACGGAAATGAGGCCGATCACTGGACAACTCCTTCGACAGACGCGCGGGGCCGCTCGCCCCACAGCAGGAACACGGGATTGGTCGCCGCGAGCCGGGTCACGTCCCCGGGCAGCGGGGCGAGCCGCGACGACTGGAGCAGCACCCCGTCACAGGTGAACCCGGCACCAGTGAGCGCCTCGCGGGCCGCCGGGACCCGGTCGAGCGCGGCCAGCGCCACCACCACCGTACGGCGGGCCCGGCGCGCGCAGGCGGCGACCACCGCGGGCAGCTCGCCGCCGCCCCCGCCGACGAAGACGGCGTCCGGGTCGTCGAGCCGGGTCAGCACCACCGGCGCCTCGCCGTGCACCACCGCCACCTCGACGCCGTGCGCCGCCGCGTTGGCGCGGATCCGCCCGACCCCGTCCGCGGTCTTCTCCACGGCGGTCACGGCCGCACCGAACCGCGCGCACTCCACGGCCACCGAGCCCGAGCCCGCGCCGACGTCCCACACCAGGTCGCCCGGCCGCGGCCCGAGCCTGGCCAGCGCCAGCGCCCGCACCTCGAACTTGCTGATCATCGAGTCGCGGTGGGTGAACGCCGACTCCTCTAGCGCCCACCGGGACGGCCCGGGGCCGGGCCCGGCGAGGGTGCGCGCGGGCCCCGGCGCCCGCGCCGGGTCGAGACACAGGACGACGTTCACCGCCGTCCCCCAGTCGCGGGCCGCGGCCTCCGCCGCCGTCACCCGCTCCACCCGCTCGCGCTCCGGGTCGCCCAGCGCGCTCGCCACCACCAGCACCCGGTCGCCGGGCAGCGCGGCGGCCAGCTCGGCCGGGCCCGCGCCGGGACCGGTCAGCACCGCGGTCTTGGGCCGCGCCCGGCACACGTTGACGGCGGTCCGCAGATCCCGCCCGTGGGCGCTGACCACGGCCGCGTCGTCCCAGGGCAGCCCCAGCCGGGCGAACGCCGCGGCGACCGACGACACCCCGGGCCGCACGTCGAGCAGCCCGGGGCCGAACCGCTCGGCCAGTGCCCGCACGATCCCGAAGAACCCGGGGTCGCCGGAGGCCAGCACCACCACCGGGTGCTCCTTCGCCACGTGCGCGGCGACGGCGTCGAGGGCGGGCGCCAGCGGCCCGAGGACCACCCGCTCCGCGCTCTCCGGCAGCGTCACCGCGTCCAGATGGCGGTGCCCGCCGACGACCAGCGCGGCGCCCGCCAGGACGTCGGCGGCGACGGGCGCGTCCGGCCCGGTGCCGGTGCCGACGACGGTGATCATGTGCTCGCCCCCCGCTCCCGCAGCTCACGGCGGGCCTGCGGGTCGGCCTTGCGGAACCCGTGGAAGTGGCCGGGGTGGTACAGGTGCGAGCGGGTGCCGCGCGCGTCCAGCGCCGGGCCGACCAGGAACAGGGTGTGCTTCCAGAGCCGGTGCTCCTTCACGGTCTCCTCCAGCGTCCCGACGGTGCACCGCACGATCAGCTCCTCCGGCCAGGTCGCCTGGTAGGCGACGACGACCGGGGTGGACGTCGGGTAGCCGCCCTCCAGCAGCTCCCGCACGAGCTGGCCGCTGCGGGCCGCCGACAGGAAGACCGCCATCGTCGTGCCGTGCCGGGCGAACTCGCGGACCTCCTCGCCGGGCGGCATCGGCGTCTTGCCGCCGCCCAGCCGGGTCAGCACCACCGACTGCGCCACCTCGGGGATGGTCAGCTCGCGCCGGGCGAGCGCGGCGACCGCCGAGAACGCGGAGACGCCGGGCACCACCTCGGTGGCGATCCCGATCGCCTCGCACCGGTCGAGCTGCTCCTGGGTGCCGCCCCACAGGGCCGGGTCGCCGGAGTGGACGCGCGCCACCCGCAGCCCGTCCCGGTGGGCGCGCTCGTAGACGGCGACGACGTCCTCCAGGGACATGGTCGCCGAGTCGAGGATCTGCGCGTCGGCGCGCGCGTGGTCGAGGATCTCGGCCTGCACCAGGCTCGCGGCCCAGATCACCACGTCGGCGTCGCCGATGGCGCGCGCGGCGCGGAAGGTCAGCAGGTCGGCGGCGCCGGGTCCGGCACCGACGAAGGTCACCTTGCCGGTGGGGGCGTCGGCCATGGGGAGGGGTCCTCTCGTCACGTCTCTCACGGTCCTGCGGGTGGTGCGGGTGGTGCGGGTGGCACGGGTGGCACGGGTGGTGCGGGTGATTGCGGTGCTACAGGTGCTTCCGGTGGTGCGGGCGTCCCGGATGCCGCGGAGCCCGCGGAGAGCGCCGGTACCGGGGACGGCGCCGAGGCCGCCGGGGGCGCTGTCCGGGGTGGGCGCGGTCCCCGCGGCACCCGAGAAGGTGCGCGGAGGGCGCCCGATCGGATAGCAAGGGGCCTATGGCGGTCCTTGTCGCGCTCGGCGCGTTCCTGATGACGCTGGCCGGCGGCTGGACGGCGCAGCGGGTCACCGACCGCCGCCATCTGGTCCTGGGCCTCGCGGGCGGCCTGATGCTCGGGGTGGTCGGCCTCGACCTGCTGCCGGAGGCGCTGAAGGCGGCGGGCGTCGAGGTCTTCGGCGTTCCGGCGGCGCTGCTGCTGTTCGTGACCGGGTTCCTGCTGGCCCATCTGGTGGAACGGCTGCTCGCCGCCCGGCAGGCCGCGCACGGCGCCGAGGAACCCCGCGGGCGGGCCCCCGAGGTGGGCCTGACGGCGGCCGGGGCGATGGTCGGGCACAGCGCCATGGACGGTGTCGCGATCGGCGCGGCCTTCCAGGTCGGCGGCGGCATGGGCGCGGCGGTCGCGCTGGCCGTCGTCGCCCACGACTTCGCGGACGGCTTCAACACGTACACGCTGACCAGCCTGTACGGCAACGCCCGCCGCAAGGCGCTCGCCATGCTCTTCGCGGACGCCGTCGCGCCCGTCGTCGGCGCCGCCTCCACCCTCTTCGTCACGATCCCGGCCGCGGCGCTCGGCGGCTATCTCGGCCTCTTCGGCGGCGTGCTCCTCTACCTGGCCGCCGCCGAGATCCTCCCCGAGGCCCACCACGAGCACCCCGCCCGCTCCACCCTGCTGTGCACGGTCGCGGGCGTGGGCTTCATCTGGCTGGTGGTGGGCATCGCCGGCTGACGCCCCCGCGCGCGGGCTCACAGCTTTCCGCCACGCCCTCCGTCGCGCCGCGCGGGAGCGATCAGCGTCGACAGGTACGGCAGCGCCGCGCCGTCCAGCTCGGCGGCGGGCCTGATCGACTCGTCGGGCAGCCCGAGCGCCGAGCCCCACACCGCGTCGTCGAGCCGCCCGGTCTCGCGCAGCGCCTCGGCCACCTCACCGGCCTGCCGCCCGAACTTGTACGCGACGACGGTGCCGGGCCCGGCGAGCGCCTCCTTGAGGACGGCGGCGCCCGCGGTCACCGGGACCAGCGTCAGCGGCTCGGTGCCCTCCGTCAGCACGGCACCGGACCGGGCCGCGAGGTCCTGCATGGCGGTGATCCCCGGCACGGTCTGCACGGCGGTCCCGGGCACCAGCTCCCGGACGGTCTGCGCCAGATAGGTGAACGTCGAGTACACGTTCGGGTCGCCGATGGTCGCGAAGGCGACGGACCGGTGCTCCCGCAGCAGCGCGGCGACCCGCCCGCCCGCCGCGTCCCAGGCCGCCTCGCGCCGCGCCCGGTCACCGCGCTCGTTCAGCGCGAAGACCACCCGCACGACCTTCTCGGCGCCCACGTAGTGCAGCACGGTCGCCTCCGCGCGCCCGCGCTCCCCGGTGTCCATCACCGGGACGACCACGACGGCGGCGGCGCGCAGCGCGGCGACGCCCTTCACGGTCACCAGCTCCGGATCACCGGGACCGACCCCGACCCCGACCAGCGTGCTGCTCATGACGTCCGGCACCTCTCCACGAACCGACGGGCCGCACCGGGCTCGGACGCCCAGTGCGTATGCAGATAACTCGCGTGCACACTGTCCTGCACGAACCCCTCGACGCGCCGCGCGGGGGTCCGCACGCCCCAGGCGGGCGACGCGCCCGCCCCCGGCTCGACGACCGTCCGGTGGAACTCGTGCCCCCGCATCCTGGTCCCGGCCGCGGCCAGCACGCTGTCGCTCACCGCGACCGCGTCCCGGTAGCCGAGGGTCAGCCGCCCGCTCATCCTCGCGGAGGCGTCCAGCACCCCGCACATCGGCAGCCCGTCCAGCTCCCGGCACAGGTACAGCAGCCCGGCGCACTCGGCGGCGAGCGGGCCGCCGCGCGCGGCGAGCGCGGCGACGTCGGCGCGCAGCCCCTCGTTGGCGGACAGCTCGGCCCCGTACACCTCGGGGAACCCGCCGCCCAGGACCAGCCCGCGGGTCCCCTCCGGCAGCGCCTCGTCCCGCAGCGGGTCGAACACGACGACCTCGGCCCCCGCGGCCGCGAGCAACTCGGTGTGTTCGGCGTAGGAGAAGGTGAACGCGGCCCCGCCGGCGACGGCGACCCTGACCGGCCCGGCGTCCGCGTCCGCCCCGCCGGGCACCGCGGGCC
>NZ_FMCI01000363.1 GCF_900091845.1 Streptomyces sp. SolWspMP-5a-2 | reverse complement strand
GGTGGCGGTCGGCTCGTGCGCGGTGGTGGATACGGGCTCGTGCGCCGTGGTGGCGGGGGTGGTCAAGGCGGTCTCCTGGAGTGCGGTGGGTGCCGGATCAGGCACCTCCCACCTCAGCCGGGGTGCGGGCGCCGGACCAGACCCGGCGCTGCCTACCCCCAGCCGGGTCAGGCTCGCGCGCGCGGGGCGCCGCATACTCGGAGCCATGGACGGAAAGACGCGGCTCAGTGACTTCCTGCAGGCGCGGCGCTCCCAGCTCCGGCCGCAGGACATCGGCGTGCCCACCTACGGGGAGCAGCGCCGGGTGCCGGGTCTCCGGCGCGAGGAACTGGCGCTGCTCGCGGGGGTGAGCACGTCGTACTACACCCGGCTCGAACAGGGGCAGTCGCCCGGCGCCTCGCCCGAGGTGCTCGACGCGATCGCCGGGGCGCTGCGGCTGGACGACTCCGAGCGCCGGTACCTGCACGACCTGGCCCGCGCGGGCAGGCGCCGCACCCGCAGCCGGCGCCCCGCGCCGGAACGGGTACCGGAGGAGACACGCCAGTTCCTCGACGTCCTGGGCGACGTCCCCGCGATCGTGCTGGGCCGGCGCAACGACGTCCTCGCCTGGAACCGCATGGGCCACGCCCTGTTCGCCGGGCACCTGGACTTCGGCGCCCCCGACCTCCCGGCGGCGCGGCGCCCCAACATGGCCCGGCTGGTCTTCTTCGACCCGCACGTCCGTGACCTGTACGCGGACTGGCCGGACAAGGCAAGGGCCGTGGTCGGCAACCTGCGGCTGGTCGCGGCCCAGTATCCCGAGGACGCCGTCCTGCACGCGCTCCTCGGTGAACTCTCCGCCAAGAGCGCCGAGTTCGCGTCGATGTGGGCCGACCACCGGGTCCGGGCCTGCGCCGTCGCCCCCTACGAGATGCGCCATCCGCTGGTCGGGCCCCTGACGGTGGTCCAGCAGACCATGAGCAGCGGACGGGGCCCGCTCACGGTGGTCGCCACCACGGAGGCGGGCTCGCCCTCCCGCACGGCGCTGGCGCTGCTCGCCCAGGCCACGGGCGAGGGGGCCGGGCCGGGCGGCCCGGCGTCCGGGCAGACGGAGGCCGGGACCAGGCGGTCGGCCGGGACCGGCGGAGCGGACGCGGTCGCCGGTGCGCCGGTGCGCCGGTGGGCGGGTGGGCCGGAGTGAGGATCCAGGTGAGCACGGAACCTCGCCCGGGGCGACAGCGGCGGCCCGTGCGCCACACCTCCGCCCCTGCCTCCTGAGCCACTCCCCCGGCCTGGGCGTGGTCGGCCACCACCGTGTGGACCAGGCCGAGGACGGCGTGGCAGGTGGCGTCGTGGACGGCGGCGCCCGCCTCCTGCCACCTTCCTGCCCCTTCTGCCGCCCGGTCTAGTCGACGGTGACGACGACCGAGTGCCAGCCGGAGGCGCCGTCGGGGATGGTCGGGGCGCGCTTCTCGGTCTGC
>NZ_FMCI01000091.1 GCF_900091845.1 Streptomyces sp. SolWspMP-5a-2 | reverse complement strand
GCACGTCCCCGCCGAGGCCGCGGACGAGGTCGTCGCGGTGGCGCGGGCGGCCGGTGCCGACGGTTGCGTGGCGGTCGGCGGCGGCTCCGCGATCGGGCTGGGCAAGGCGCTCGCGCTGCGCACCGGGCTGCCGCTGATCGCCGTGCCCTCCACCTACTCGGGCTCGGAGGCCACCGCCGTCTGGGGCCTGACCGAGAACGGCGTCAAACGCACCGGCCATGACCCCGTCGTGCAGCCCCGCGCGATCCTCTACGACCCCGCGCTGACCCACTCCCTGCCTGTGCCGCTCTCGGTCACCAGCGGCATCAACGCCGTCGCGCACGCCGCCGAGGCGCTCTACGCCCCGACCGCTCGCCGCTGATCGCGCTGACGGCGCAGGAGGGCGTGCGGATGATGGCGGGCGCCCTGCCCGGGATCGCGGCGGACCCCGGCTCGCCGGGCGCGCGCGGCCGGGCGCTGTACGCGGCCTGGCTGTGCGGGACCTGCCTGGGCGCCACGGCGATGGGCCTGCACCACAAGCTCTGCCATGTGCTGGGCGGCGGCTTCGGCCTCCCGCACGCGCAGACGCACACCGTGGTGCTGCCGTACGCCCTCGCCCACAACGCGCCCGCCGCCCCCGAGGCGCTCGCCGCGCTGGCCCGCGCCCTGGGCACCGACGACGCGCCGCGCGCCCTGCACGACCTGGCCGCCCGGCTCGGCGCCCCCACCTCGCTCGCCGAACTCGGGCTCAAGGAGAGCGATTTGGCGCAGGCGGCGGAGCAGGTGGCCGCGCAGTCGTTCCCCAACCCCCGTGAGGTGACGGCGGACGGGGTGCTCGGCCTGCTGCGGGCCGCCCACGCGGGCGGGCCGCCGGCCCGGGACTGACCGGTGCGACGGAGGGCGGCCGCGACCGGGCGGCCGCCCTCTTCGCGTGCCTGGTCTCCCGGCCGTCCCGCCCGCGCGATCCCCGCGGTGCCGTGCGGGCGATCCCTGCGGTCCCGCGCGTGCGAGCCGCGCGGCTCCGTGCGCGCGATCTTCGCGGCTCTGTGCGCGCAATACGGCGGACAAAATTGTTGACAATGTTGTCTGGCTAGATTTAGGTTCGACAGGCACTCATCCAGGGAGGGCACACATGCCGAAGGAAGCCCGTCCGAGCACCGGCGAACAGGCCAAACAGCACGCGCTCGGAGAGCTGCGGCAGGCGATCCTGCGGGGCGAGATGGCACCGGCCCAGCGGCTGGTGGAGAACGAACTCGCCGAGCAGTTCGGGGTGACCCGCGCGAGCATCCGGGCCGCGCTCATCGACCTGGAGGCACAGGGCCTGGTCGAGCGGATCCGCAACCGCGGCTCACGGGTGCGGGTGGTGACCGTGGAGGAGGCGGTCGCCATCACCGAGTGCCGCATGGCCCTCGAAGGGCTGTGCGCCGCCAAGGCCGCCGCCCTCGTCAGCGACCGGCAGATCGCCGAACTCACCGAGTTGGGCACCGCGATGACCAAGGCCGTCGCGGACGGCGAACCGATGACCTACTCCGAGCTGAACCAGCAACTGCACACCAGGGTCCGGCACTTCTCCGGCCAGCGCACCGCCGTCGACCTGCTGGAACGGCTCAACGCCCAACTGGTGCGCCACCGCTTCCAGTTGGCGCTGCGTCCGGGGCGCCCGCAGCACTCCCTGAACGAGCACCTGGCGATGATCGACGCGATCAGCACCCGGGACCCGCAGGCGGCCGAGGCGGCCGTCCGCGCCCACCTCACCAGCGTGATCGAGGCCCTGCGCGACTGATCACGCGCGAGGCGGGCGCACCCTCTGTCACAAGGAGAAGTGAGCATGACGCCTGGCAACGCGCCCGCCCCGCCACCCCGGTCCACCCTCGTCGTCACCGCGCACGCCGGGGACTTCGTGTGGCGGGCCGGTGGCGCCGTCGCCCTGGCCGCCGCCCGGGGCGAGAAGGTCACCCTCGCCTGCCTGACCTTCGGCGAGCGCGGCGAGTCCGCCGCGGCGTGGCGCGAGGGCCGGACCCTGGAGGAGATCAAGGCGATCCGCCGGGACGAGGCCGAGCGCGCCGCCGCCGTCCTGGGCGCCGAGGTCCTCTTCTTCGACGCGGGCGACTACCCGCTCGTCCCCACCGCCGAGCTGACCGACCGGCTGGTCGCCGTCTACCGCGCCACCCGGCCGGACGTCGTCCTCACCCACCCGGCCGAGGACCCCTACAACGGGGACCACCCGGCCGCCCACCGGATGGCGCTGGAGGCCCGCGTCCTGGCCCAGGCCGTCGGATACCCGGGGGAGGGCGACGTCATCGGCGCCCCGCCGGTCTTCCTCTTCGAGCCCCACCAGCCCGAGATGAGCGGCTTCCGGCCCGAGGTGCTGCTCGACATCACCGAGGTGTGGGAGACCAAGCGCGCCGCGATGGAGTGCCTCGTCGCCCAGCGCCACCTGTGGTCCTACTACACCGATCTCGCCGTGCGCCGGGGCGTCCAGCTCAGGCGCAACGCCGGGCCGAACCTCGGCCTGGCCCACACCACCAAGGCCGAGGCGTTCATGCGGCCGTTCCCGCAGATCACGAAGGAGCTGGCATGAGCGGCGTCATCGTCACCGACCCCCCGAAGGCCGCACGGCAGGACGTCGAGGCGCTGGGCGCGTTCGGCGTGGCGACCATCAGCGAGGCGATGGGCCGCACCGGCCTGCTCGGTCCGGAGATCCGCCCGGTCCAGCAGGGCGTGCGGATCGCGGGCACCGCCGTCACCGTGCTGAGCTGGCCCGGCGACAACCTCATGATCCACGCGGCCGTCGAGCAGTGCGGCGAGGGGGACGTCCTGGTGGTCACCACCACCTCCCCGTCCACCGACGGCATGTTCGGCGAGCTGTTCGCGACCGCGCTGCGCGCCCGCGGGGTGCGCGGCGTCGTCACCGGCGCCGGGATCCGCGACACCCAGGAGCTGCGCGACATGGGCTTCGCGGCCTGGGCGCGCGCCGTCTCCTCGCAGGGCACCGTCAAGGCCACCGGCGGCTCGGTCAACGTGCCGATCGCCCTGGACGGCCAGGTCGTCCGCCCCGGTGACGTGATCGTCGCGGACGACGACGGCGTGGTCGTCGTCCCCCGCGAGCGGGCCCGGGAGACGGCCGAGCGGTCGCGGGCCCGCGAGGCCAAGGAGGCGGCCACCCGCGAGGCGTTCATCGGCGGCCAACTCGGCCTGGACCGATACGGGTTGCGCGAGACGCTGGAGCGGCTCGACGTCTCCTACCAGCCGTACGGGGCGTGGGAAGCGGAGCGGTCGTGACCGGGCCGGCCGAGGTGCGCTGCACCCTGATGCGCGGCGGCACCTCCAAGGGCGCCTACTTCCTCGCGGACGACCTCCCCGCCGACCCCGCCGCCCGGGACGGACTGCTGCTGCGCGTCATGGGCAGCCCCGACCCGCGCCAGATCGACGGGCTCGGCGGAGGACACCCGCTCACCAGCAAGGTCGCCGTGGTGAGCGCCTCCGACGACCCGGACGCGGACGTCGACTACCTCTTCCTCCAGGTCTCCGTGGACCGCCCCGAGGTCACCGACCGGCAGAACTGCGGCAACATCCTCGCCGGGGTCGGGCCGTTCGCCGTCGAGCGCGGACTGGTGAAGGCGGGCGGGGAGCGGACGTCGGTGCGCATCCGGATGCTCAACACGGGCGAGTCGGCCGTCGCCACCTTCCCCACGCCCGGCGGACGCGTCGACTACACCGGCGCCGCCGAGATCTCCGGGGTGCCGGGGACGGCCGCCGCCGTGGTGATCGAGTTCCCGGCCGGCGCCACCCCGCTGCTGCCCACCGGCAACGTCCGCGACACCGTCGCCGGGGTCACCGTCACCCTCGTCGACAACGGCATGCCGACGGTGCTCGTCCCGGCCGCCGCACTCGGCGCCACCGGTTACGAGCGGCCCCAGGACCTGGAGGAGGACGCGGCGCTCGCCGAACGGCTGCGCGCCATCCGCCTGGAGGCCGGGCGGCTGATGGGCCTCGGCGACGTCACGTCCGCCACCGTGCCCAAGCTCAGCCTGCTCGCGCCGCCCCGCGCGGACGGCGCCGTCACCACCCGCACCTTCATCCCGGTGCGCTGCCACACCTCCATCGGCGTCCTCGGCGCCGCGAGCGTGGCCGCCGGGCTGCGGCTGCCCGGCGGGGTGGGGGAGGGCATCGCCCGGCTCCCGGGGACGGGCGACCGCGTCCGGGTCGAACACCCCACCGGCTACCTCGACATCGACACGGACGTCGACCCCGGATCCGGCGACACCCCGCCCGCGGCCCGCCGCACGGCCGTCGTCCGCACGGCGCGCAAGATCTTCGACGGGACGGTCTTCCCCGTGCCCGCCGCCCCGGCCACCCCGTCCGACCACCCCCTCGGAGGCAACGATGGCCCCGCCCCTCGGTGACATCGCCCATGTCGGCCACGCCCAGCTGTTCACCCCGGACCTGGACGCCAGCGTCGCCTTCTGCACCGACTTCCTCGGCCTGACCGTCAACGGACGCCGGGGCGACACCGTCTACCTGCGGACCTTCGACGACTACGAGCACCACAGCCTGGTGCTCACCGCCCGCGACCGGCCCGGCCTCGGCAGGCTCGCGCTGCGCGCATCGAGCGAGGAGGCGCTGCACCGGCGGGTGCGGGCCGTCGAGGCGGCGGGCGGCACCGGGAGCTGGGTCGAGGACGAACCCGGCCTCGGCCGCCTGTACGTCACCACCGACCCGGACGGCCACGAGCACGCCCTGTACTGGGAGAGCGAACACTTCACCGCCCCACCGGAGTCGAGGCCCGCGCTGAAGAACCAGCCGCAGGCCAAGCCGGACCGGGGCGTCGGCGTGCGCCGCCTGGACCACGTCAACTTCCTCGCGGCCGACGTGCTCGCCAACGCGGAGTTCCAGGAACAGGTCCTCGGCGCCCGGCCGACCGAGCAGATCCGCCTCGACTCCGGTACGGTCGCGGCCCGTTGGCTGACCTTCACGGACAAGTCCTACGACGTCGTCTACACCGCCGACCGGACCGGCTCCCGAGGACGGCTGCACCACATCGCGTTCGCCACCGACACCCGCGAGGACATCCTGCGCGCCGCCGACCTGGCGATCGACTCGGGCGTCTTCATCGAGACGGGCCCGCACAAGCACGCCATCCAGCAGACGTTCTTCCTCTACGTCTACGAACCGGGCGGCAACCGGATCGAGTTGTGCAACCCGCTCACCCGGCTGGTGCTCGCCCCCGACTGGCCGCTGATCACCTGGACCGAGGCGGAGCGCGCCAAGGGGCAGGCGTGGGGCCTGAAGACCATCGAGTCCTTCCACACCCACGGGACCCCGCCGGTTCCCTGACGGGGCGGAAGGGGAACGGTCCGGGGGAGGAGCGGGCGCCGCTCCGCGGGCGGGCCGGGGAAGCCCTCGCTCGGGCCGGTGGGCCCTCCACGGGCCGGGGCAGCCCCGCCCAGGGAGGGGCGGCGGAGCAAGCGGAACCAGTGACCCAGGGATTGTTGACAAAAGCGTTGACACTCCCTGGGCGGCTCCCTACCGTCAGGCGCACACCGGGTCGAGCGCGTGCGCCGCACGGACCCGCCGCGTCGACGCCCTTCCGCAGCGAAGCCCCGCCAGGGGGTCTCCCTGGACGAGAGGAAAACAACGATGTCCTCCTCACCCTCGCTCTCCGCCCGCGGCGGCAGGCTGGCCCTCCTGGTGGTCGGCCTGTGCTGGCTCGCCGTCCTCTTCGACGGCCTCGACATGTTCATCTACGGCTCGGTGCTGCCGCACCTGCTGGAGAACAAGACCTTCGGCCTCACCCCCGACCGGGCCGGTGACCTCGGCAGCTACGCCACCTTCGGCATGCTGGTGGGCGCCCTCACCGCCGGAACCGTCGCCGACCGCGTCGGCCGCAAGAAGCTCATGGTCGGCTGCGTCGTCCTCTTCTCCCTGGCCTCCGCGCTCTGCGCCGTCTCCGGCGGCATCGCCGTCTTCGGCCTCGGCCGCACCCTGGCCGGCGTCGGCCTCGGCGGACTCCTGCCCACCGCGATCAGCATGGTCAGCGACTACGCCCCGCGCGGCCGCGGCGCCCTCGTCATCGGCACCCTGATGACCGCCCACCACGCGGGCGGCATCCTCTCCGCCTACGTCGCCAAGTGGCTGGTGGAACCGGTCGGTTGGCGGGCCGCCTTCTGGGTCTGCGTGCTGCCGCTGCTGTTCGCCCCGGTGCTCGCCAGGTCCCTGCCCGAGTCGCTGAGCTTCCTGGTCGCCAAGGGCCGCACCGAGGAGGCCGGCGCCCTCGCGGAGCGGTACGACGTCGAACTGCCCGCAGCCAAGGGCGCGAAGCAGGGCGCGGCCGACCGCTGGAACGCGCTCCTCAACCTGTTCAGGGGCGGTGAGTGGAGCCAGACCCTGCTCTACTGGCTGGCCTCCTTCGGCGGACTGCTCCTCGTCTACGGCGTCGCCACCTGGCTGCCCACCCTGATGCGCGGCGAGGGCTACGCGCTCGGCTCCGCCCTCAGCTTCGTCGTCGTCTTCAACCTCGGCGGCATCGTCGGCATGCTGGTCGCGGGCCGCGCCGCCGACCGCTTCGGCGCCCCGCGCATCTCGGCGCTCTGGTTCGCGCTCACCGCGGTCGGCGTCTACCTGCTCAGCGTCCACATGCCGATGGGCGTGACGATGGTCGTCGTCTTCCTGACCGGGGTCTTCCTCAACAGCGCCCAGGTGATGATCTACGCGACCGTCTCGCTCCGCTCCACCCCCGACAACCGCGCCACCGCCGTCGGCTGGACCTCCGGCATGGGCCGCTTCGGCGCCGTCTTCGGGCCGTGGCTCGGCGGCCAGTTGCTCGCCTCCGGCCATGGCGACCTCGGCTTCACGGCCTTCGCCCTCGCCGGGGTCTCCTCCATGGTCCTCATCGGCGTCGCCGCCCTGCGCGGCCCCCGCAGGGGAGCGACCGGCAGCAGCGACCCCGAACTGCTCACCGCGCACTGACCGGCGGGCGGGGGCCGGTCGGCGTCCGGTGTCACCGGGGCGCCCCCGAGCCCCCGTCAGCGTCCCCCGCGCACCCCGTCGAGGGCGATGGCCAGCAGGCGGTCGCGCTGGGCGTCGTCGGTGACGGTCGTGCCCGTGACCCCGGCGAAGAGGCGCAGCAGGTCCCCGAAGTCCATGTCCGTGCGGGCGGTCCCCGCGGCCTGGGCTCTCTCGAAGAGCGGACCGCCCGCCGCGTACATCGACTCGCGGCAGGCCAGGAACGTCTCGGACTCGTCGTCGAGCGCCTCGCGCACCGCGCGCTTGGTCACCATGTAGTCGGTGAACCGGCGCAGCCAGGTGGTGAGCGCCTCCCACGGCTCCAGCGCGGCGACCTGCTGGGCGACCCGCACCAGTTCGTCCACCTCGGCCGCGTACACGCTCTCGAAGAGATGACGGCGGGTCGGGAAGTTCCGGTAGAGGGTGCCGATGCCGACGCCCGCGCGGCGGGCGATGTCCTCCAGGGACGCCTCCGCGCCGTTCTCCGCGAACGCCTCGCGCGCGGCGACCAGCAGCGCGTCGTAGTTGCGGGCGGCGTCCTTACGGTGCGGGCGCCGGGCGGCCACGATCTCGGTCACGGGGTACGGCGTGGGCGTCATTGCTGCCTCCCGGGTCGGCGCGCGGTTGAAGCGGAGGGGTGCCTCCGATACAGTGGAGGGGTACCTCCACTTTACCAGTGAGGGGCGCGTTCGCCGTGCTCCCGTGCGCCCGCACGTGACCGTGAGACGTCACCGCCCCCGTACCACCGCCTCGCGCCCGCCCGGCGTGTGCGCCGCGCACGCACGCCCCGGGCCCCGGGCCGTCCGCATCGCCAGTCCGTCAGACCGCCGCACCGCCGAACCCTCACACCGTCCCCGCGACCGCCGACGACGGCCGTCCGCGTACCCCGGCATGCCTCCAGGGGCCTCCGCCGGGCCCGCCCGACCACCGTCAGAGGCCCCCGCCGCCCGTTCCGGAGAGGCTCCCCATGCCCCGCACGTCCACCCGTCTCACCTTCGCGGTCCTCGCGACCGGAGCCGGTGTGTTCTCCATGTTCCAGTCGCTGATCGCGCCCGCGCTGCCGACCGTCCAGCACGCGCTGCACACCTCGCAGTCCACCGCGACCTGGGTGATGACCGCCTATCTGCTGTCGGCCTCCGTCTTCACGCCGATCCTCGGCCGGGTCGGCGACCTGGTCGGCAAGAAGCGCACGCTCGTCGCCGTCCTGCTGACCGTGGCCGCGGGCTGCCTGCTCGCCGCCCTCGCGCCCACCATCGGCGTGCTGATCGTCGCCCGGGTCGTCCAGGGCGTGGGCGGCGCGCTGTTCCCGCTCTCCTTCGGCATCATCCGGGACGAGTTCGACGCGTCCCGGGTCACCGGCAGCATCAGCGCGCTCTCCGCCGTCATCGCGGCGGGCGGCGGCGTCGGCATGGTCGCCGCCGGGCCCGTCGTGACCGCGCTCGACTACCGCTGGCTGTTCTGGATACCGGTCGCCGTCGTCCTCGCGGCCACGCTGATCGCCGTACCGTACGTGCCCGAGTCGCCCGACCGGGCCGAGGGCAGGATCAGTTGGCTCGGCGCCGTCCTCCTGTCGGCGTGGCTGGTCGCGCTGCTGCTGCCGCTGAGCCAGGCGGGCGTGTGGGGCTGGGGTTCGGCGCGGGTCGTCGGGCTGCTCGGCGCGGCCGTCGTCCTGTTCGGGGCGTGGCTGCTGTCCGAGGCCCGCTCGGCGACCCCGCTGATCGACCTGCGGGTGCTGCGGCTGCCGGTGGTCCTGACGACGAACGCGGCCGCGCTCCTCTTCGGCGCCGGCATGTACGCGATCTGGTCGTTCCTGCCCGGCTTCGTGCAGACACCCGCCTCCGCCGGATACGGCTTCGGCGCGAGCGTGACGGCCTCCGGCCTGCTGATGCTCCCGATGCTGATCGCGATGTTCGTGTCCGGCCTGCTCAGCGCCCGCCTGGAGCCGGTGCTCGGGGCGAAGACCCTGCTCACCACGGGGACGGCGCTGGGCGCGGTCGCCTGCGGCACGCTGACCCTCTGGCATGCCGAGCGGTGGCAGATCGCCCTGGCGGCCGGTGTCTTCGGCCTCGGCATCGGACTGGCCTTCGCGTCGATGGCCCACCTGATCGTCGGCAGCGTCCCGCCGTCCAGGACCGGCGCGGCGACCGGCATGAACGCCAACATCCGCACCATCGGCGGCTCGATCGGCGCGGCGGTGACGGGCGTCCTGGTCACCGGCCGCCTCCAGCCCTCGGGGCTGCCCGAGGAGTCCGGCTACACCCACGGCTTCGCCCTGCTGACCCTGCTCTGCCTCGCCGCGGCCCTGGCGGCACTCCTGGTCCCGACCGGCCGCGCGGGCGGGACGCGGGTGACGGGGACACCCCGCGCGTCGGGCGGAGCGACCGCCGCGGCGGGCCCGGTCGCCGGGGGAGCGCCGAGCACCCCGGCCACCTCGGCGACGGCGGACGCCGGTTGAGCGCCGGGGGCGCCCCGCGTGCCGGTCCCGGCCGGAGGGCGGCGGGGAACGCCCCGGTGCCTAGGGCGTGTCTGACCATGCGCGTCGTTGCCCGGAGGGCGGCCTCGCGGGGTCAGGTGCGTGCTCTCGCCGTGCCGGGCGTAGGCCCTCGTACTGGGCGTACTCGGGTCTGCGCCCGGTGCGGCGAGAGTGCGTGCATGGCGCCGCGAGGCAGACGGGCATGGTCAGACACGCCCTAGCCGACCGCGACCGGACGCTCACCGGGCGCACGGAGCGACCCGCCGGATGCGATAAGGTCGACCCGCACGCACGCGGTCCACCGCGTGAGCGGGACGTGGCGCAGCTTGGTAGCGCACTTGACTGGGGGTCAAGGGGTCGCAGGTTCAAATCCTGTCGTCCCGACTGGAGACAGTCGCAGATGAGGGCCGGTTTCGGAGGTATCCGAAACCGGCCCTTGATCATTTTTGGGAACCAGCTGGGGACCGGCGCCCACCATCTCCCGGGCGTCCCGTCAATGGCGCGAGGACCGGCGATTACCGCGTCGTGGTCGGCCGCTTACCGAGAAGTCCTACTGTCTGTGACGCATGGGGTCGGTGATGGACCTGAGGAGGAAGGGCACTGTGGACGGTGTGACCGCGGTCGCGGGGCGACGGGCCGTTGTGATGGGCGGCAGCATGGGGGGCCTGCTGGCGGCGCGGGCGCTGGCCGAGTCGTTCGACGAGGTCGTCGTGGTGGACCGCGATGTGCTCCCGGAGGAGTCGGCGAACCGGAGGGGAACGCCCCAGGACCGGCATGTGCACGGACTCCTGGCCCGGGGACGGCAGATCCTTGAGGAGTTCTTCCCCGGGATGACCGAGGAGTTGCGGGCGGCGGGCGCCGTCGTCGGCGACGTGGCGGCCGACGTCCGCTGGATCATGGACGGCGTCCCGATCAGCAAGGGACACGCCGGCCTCCCCACGGTCTCGGTGTCCCGCCCCACTCTTGAGGCCCATGTGCGGCGCCGGGTGCGGGGATTGGCCGGCGTGCGGTTACTGGACAGGACCGAGGTGGTGGGTCTGCGGTTCTCACCCGATGGGCAGCGCGTCACCGGGGTGCGCACCGTGCAGACCGGGGACGCGGCCAGTGGCTCCACCCTCGCGGCCGACTTGGTGGTGGACACCCTCGGACGCGGGTCGCGCGTCCAGCGATGGCTCGTGGACCAGGGCTGGCCCGAGGTCCCCGAGGAGAACACCCCGGCGGGACTGACCTACACCACGCGGCGCTACCGGGCGGGACCGCAGCCGTCCCCCGCGGACTTCTCCGTCGACATCGTCGCCACGCCGGACTACCCGCGAGGCGCCGTCTGCGCGCGGATCGACGGCGGGGTGCAGGTGGTGACCGCGTACGGGATCCTGGGCGACGTGCCGCCCGCGGACCCCGAGGGCTTCCTCGACTTCCTCAAGTCCCTGTCGTCGCCGGAGATCTACGAGGCGATGGTGGAGAACGAGGCGCCGCTCGACGACCCGGTGTCGCACCGCTTCCCGGCGAGCCTGCGCCGCCGGTACGAGCTGGTGGAGCGGTTGCCGCTCGGCCTGCTGGCGCTGGGCGACGCGGTGTGCAGCTTCAACCCGACGTACGGACAGGGCATGACGGTCGTGGCGCTGGGGGCGAAGGTGCTGCGCGCGCATGCGGCGGGCGGCCAAGTGCCCGATCCCGCCGCCTACTTCCGCGACCTGGCGCGGGACGCCGTCGACGAGGCATGGCGTCAGGCGCTCTGCAACGACCTGAGCTTCCCGGAGGTGGCGGGGGACAGGACGCCGGAGATCCTCGCCGAACAGGAGCACATGGGACGGGTGTTGGAGGCTGCGCGGTACGACGGCGCGATCGCCGCCGCCTACACCCGCGTCATCTCCCTCGTCGACCCGCCGCAGGCGCTGCACGCCGACTGGGTGCGCAAGGCGCTGCGGTCCGACTGACGAGCCCGCGCGGAGACGGAGACATGATGCGAGTCCCGGTGAACGACCTGGTCTTCGACGTCGATGTGACGGGCCCTGAGGAGGGCGCGACGGTCCTGCTGCTGCACGGGTTCCCGCACAGCCGGGAGTCCTGGACCGACGTCGCGACCCTCCTGCACCGGGCCGGGCTCCGGACGGTGGCCCCCGACCAGCGCGGATACTCACCCGGCGCCCGCCCCGAGGCGGTGGAGGCGTACGCCCTGCCCGAACTCGGCGCCGACGCGCTGGGCCTCCTGGACGCGCTGGGGGTGCGCGCCGCGCACGTCGTCGGGCACGACTGGGGTGCCGTCGTCGGCTGGTACCTGGCGGCCCGCTTCCCCCAGCGGGTGCGGAGTCTCACGGCGGTGGGATTCCCGCACCTGGACGCCTACCGGTGCGCGCTGAGGGTCGACCCCGAGCAGCGGCTGCACTCCGGCTACCTCGCCACGCTCAGCGCGGTGGACGCGGCCGACTCCTTCCTCGCGGACGACGCGGCCGGCCTGGTCGGCTGGTACCGGCAGTCCGCGGGCGCGCTGAGCGAGGAGCAGATCGCGCGGTACGTGCGCACCCACACCCGTCCCGGCACGCTGCGGGCCGCGCTGAAGTGGTACCGGGCGGGAACCCTCCAGAACGACGGCGAGCCGCTCGGGCCCGTCACCGTGCCCACCACCCACATCTGGAGCGAGAACGACCCGGCGGTGGGCCTCTTCGCCGCGGAGCGCACCGCGGACCATGTGACGGGGGAGTACCGCTTCGTCCGGCTGCCAGGGGTCTCGCACTGGCAGCCCCAGCAGGTGCCGGACAGGATCGCCTCGGAGATCCTGGACCGGGCCGACCGGACCGACCGGACCGACCGGACCTGACCGGCCCCCGGGAAGAGCGGGCCGTCCAGGTCCGGTCAGGCGGCCCAGACGCCGGTCGCGGCGGCCTCCTCGGCGAAGTCCGCGAAGTCCCGGGGGGCGCGGCCCAGCACGTCCTGGACGCCGCTCGACACATGGGCGTCCTCGCCCTCGCGGATCCAGGTGAACAGCCGGGCCAGGAACCGCGCCTGGTCCTCGGGCACGTCATGGGCCATGAGGTCGGCGACGTACTCGTCGGGGCTGACGGACCGGTAGCCGATGGTGCGGCCGGTCACCCGCGCGATGGTGCCGACGGCCTCCTCGAGCGAGAGGGCGCGCGGCCCTGACAGGGAGTGGATCACGCCGGTGTGGCCGTCCCGGGTGAGCACCGCCGCCGCGACCTCGGCGATGTCCCGGGCGTCGATGAAGGGCTCGCCGCCGGCGCCGGCGGGCAGCCGCACGGAGCCGGCCCGCACCGGGGCGCGCAGCAGGTCGTCCTCGGTGAACCCCTGCATGAACCAGGTCGGCCGCAGGATGGTCCAGGCGTCGCAGGACTCCCGCAGCGCCTCCTCGGTCGCGAGCAGCCCGGGATCGCCCGAGTCGGCCCAGCCGCGGGCGGAGAGCAGCACCAGCCGGGTGAGGCCGTGGCCGGCCGCAAACGTCACGAAGGCGCGCAGCCGCTCGGCGGCGTGCTCGTTCTGCGCGTCGACCAGATAGGCGGCCCGCGCGCCCGACACCGCGGCCGGCCAGGTCGACTCGTCGAACCAGTCGAAACGCACTGGGGCTGAGCCGCGCGAGACGGCCCGGACCTCCGCGCCGAGCCGCCGCAGATGTGCCACGACGTGTCTGCCGGTCTTCCCGGTGGCACCGGTCACCAGGATGGGACCCCTGTCGTCGGCCGCTGTCCCGTCATGTATATGACTCGGTCTCATGCCATCGAGTAGAACACGAACACGGGTGCGATCAAGAGGAGTTGGCGGTGTCGCGCGCGTCGCGCGGCGCCCGCTCCCCGGTCTCCGGGAACCCGCAGGCCGGGGCGGTGCGAGGGGACGGCGGTCAGGCCCGAGGGCCCGGCGGACGGGCGCGCGGGAGCGCCTGCCCCGCGTGGCTCTCCTCCTCGTCCGCCGCAGTCTCGTGGTCGCGGGCGGCGCCCTCGGCGAGCGCCGCGCGCACCCCCTCCGCGCCGAGCGCCGCACGGACCCGGGCGAAGACCCGTTCCACGTCACCGCGTTCGGCGGGCGGCAGCGGGGCTTCGCACTCCTCACGGGTGTGGGCCGCGGTGCCCAGCAGACGGGCCGCGCGGACATGGTGCCCGGCGAGGGAGTGAGCCCCGGCGAGTCCTTCGAGCGCCAGGGCCACCGCGCGGGCGTCACCGGTGGCGCGGGCCGTCGCCAGACAGTCCTGGTGGAGGCGGAGCGCGGCCGTGGCGTCCCCGCGCTGCTCCGCGACGAACCCCAACTCGGCCAGGACCAGGGCGAGTCCGGTGAGGGCGTGGTGGCAGCGGTTCCACTCCAGCCACGGCCGCAGATGCCCTTCGGCGACGTCGAGACGGCCCCGGCGGCGGGCGGCGAGGGCGAGCCCCAGCTCGGCGAACTGCTCCACCGGGCGGTTGCCCTGTTCGACGGCGAGCCGCAGCGCGCGCGAGTGCAGTTCGTCGGCCTCGGTCAACCGGTCGGTGAGCAGGGCGATCCGGCCGAGCCCGGAGAGCTTGCGGGACACCTCCGACCACAGTTCGAGGGACTCGGCGATGCGCAGCCCCTCCGAATGCAGCCTGGCCGCCTCGTCGTAGTCGGCGTTGATCTCCGCGAGGACGCTGAGCACCTCGGTCGCCTTGAGCTGCCCCCAGGCGTCGCCGAGCGCGATGAAGTGGGTGCGGGCCTCCAGCGCGTTGCCGCGCATCCCCTCCAGGTTGCCGCGGGCCATGGCGAGCGCGGCCAGGGTGCTCAGGGCGGCGGCGACACCCCAGACGTCGCGCAGCACCCGGAAGTCGGTCAGCGCGCCCTTCATCCGCCGCTCACCGGCGGTGAGGGCGCCCAGGCTCCACTCGGCGAAGCCGAGGAACCACTCCGCGCGCGCCCGGCCGACGGTCCGTTCCCCGGCCTTGGGGTGCGCGCGTTCCCCGGCCGGGCCGGCCGGGGAACCGTCAGAGGAGGGGGCGGCCCCCGGCCGGTGCTCCCCGATGAGCATCGCGAACCCCGTGTGCCACGCGCGTGCTTCCGCCCGGTCCGCCTCGGGCGCCAGGCCCGGGACGGCGAGCGCGAGGCGCATGGCCCGGGTCCCCTCACCGAGCCGGCCGCGCAGAAACCAGTACCAGGAGAGGGCGTTGGCCAGGCGCAGGGCCCAGGAGGCCGCGCCGATGCGTTCGGCCTCGTCCAGGGCGTGCTGGAAGTTGGCGCTCTCCGCGTCCAGGCGCTGGAGCCAGCGGCGCTGGTTGTGGCCGTGGAGATGAGGGCGGGCCAGTTCGGCGAGTTCGGTGTAGTACCGCAGGTGGCGCAGCGCCAACTCGGCGCTCTCGCCCAGCTCGTGGGTCTTGCGCTGGGCATAGGCGGCGACGGACTCCAGGAGCCGGTACCGCGGCCAGTGGGTGATGACCAGGGAACGGTCGACCAGCCGGGTCAGGACGTCCAGGACCTCCTCGTCCCCGGCCGGGTCGGCGTTCAGGTGCTCCACGGCTTCCAGCGTGCAGCCCTCGGCGTGCACGGCGAGCGAGCGCAGCAGGTCCTGTTCCTGACCGCTGAGCAGGCTCCAGCTCCAGTCGATGGCCGCCTGGAGGGTCTGCTGGCGGGCGGGTGCGCCGCGGTAGCCGCGGGTGAGGACGCGGAAGCGGTCGTCGAGGCGGTCGAGGATGTCCCGCAGGCCGAGGGAGCGCACGCGCGTGGCGGCCAGTTCGAGGGCCAGGGGCAGCCCGTCGAGGCGCCGGCAGATGGCGGCCACCACGGGGGCGGTGGAGTCGTCCAGGACGAAGCCCGGGTCGACGGACCTGGCGCGGGCGGCGAACAACTGGACGGCGCTGCACCCGCGCAGGGTGGCGGGGTCGCTGTCGGGCAGCGGCAGGCCGAGCGGGGGCACCGGCCACACCGTCTCACCGGGCAGGTGCAGCCGCTCCTGGCTGGTGGCCACCAGGTGCAGTTCCGGAGCGGCGTCGAGGAGCCGGGTGACCAGTTCGGCGACGGCGTCGACGAGGTGCTCGCAGTTGTCGAGGACCAGCAGCAGCCGGCGGGTGGTCAGGGCGGTCACCAGGTGCTGCACCGCGCCGCCCGCTCCGTCGGCGGCGACCGGAGCCGGGTCGGAGTCGCCCCGGATGCCCATCACCGCCATCACGTGTTCGGCCAGCGACGTCAGCCCTGTGGCGCTGCTGAGCCCGGCGAACTCCACCAGCCAGACACCGTCGGGGAACGCGTCGTCCAGTCGGCGCGCGGTGGCGGCGGCCAGTCTCGTCTTGCCCACACCCCCCGGCCCTGTGAGGGTGACCAGCCGCTCCTCGCTGACCAGGTGACGGAGTTCGGCCACCGCCTCGTCCCGTCCGACGAGGGAGCCGAGGCGGGCGGGCAGGTTGGTGCGGGAGCGGGTGCCCAGGGACGGGGGTGTCGTCCCCGTGGTGTCCTGGAGGGCCGGATCCTGGCGGAGGATCGCCTGCTGGAGCGCCTCGATGGCGGGACCGGGGGAGAGACCCAGTTCGTGGTCCAGGCGCCGTCGTAACTCCGCGTAGCTGCCGAGCGCCTCAGAGGAACGCCCGACCCGGTACAGGGAACGCATCTGCGCGGCCCGCAACCGCTCGCGCAGCGGGTGCGCCGCCACGAGCGCGGTGAGTTCGGCGATCAGGGTGCTGTGCTCGCCCAGTTCAAGACGGGCCTCGGCGTGCTCCTCTATCGCGGTGAGGCGCTGCTCCTCGAGGGAGTCGGCGGCGGCCCGGACGAAGGGCGCGTCGACGAAGTCCGCGAACGCGTGCCCGCGCCACAGCGACAGCGCGTCCCCCAGGGCGGCGGCCTTGGCCCGCGGGTCCTGGAGCGCGGTGGCGTCGCTGACCAGGGCCTGGAAGCGGCCGGAGTCCACCGACACCGCCGGGGCCGTCAGCACATAGCCGGGTGCCTGGCGCACGATCAGCTCCCGGCCGCCGGGCTCGGCGTCCTCCAACACCCGCCGCAGCTGGGACACTTTGGCCTGGAGGGCGCCCAACGGGTTGGTGGGGAGCGTCGAACCGCCCCAGAGCGCCTCGATGAGCCGCTCGGCCGCCACCACCCGCCCGGGGTGCGCGAGCAGATTGGCGAGCAGGGCCCGGACTTTCACCTCGGGGACTCGGACCAACCGTTCCTCGGTCGCCCACACTTCCAGTGACCCCAGCACCCTGAATTGCATATGCGCGAGCTTAACTCAGAGTGTTCACAATGGACTTACAGCAAACGCCGTTCCCGGCGGCCTTTCCGAAGTGCGTCCGAAGAGAATCCGAAGCGGCATGCCGCACAGTGATCTACGGCGGGAGGGGCGTCACGCGAGGAGGCGAACAGTTGAACACGGACACGGACACGCACGCGGGCACCGACGTGGACAGGGGTGCGGATCCGGACACGTGCACGGACCGGATGCGTCTGGTGATCATCGTCGGCAGCGTGCGGCACGGCCGGTTCGGCCTCGTGGCGGCCGAGTGGCTGGCCTCCCAGGCGGGGCTGCGCACCGACTTTGATATCGATGTCATCGACCTCGACACCGTCTGGCTGCCGGACGTGATGTTCATGGACCCCACCGAGTGCAAGCCGCAGGCCGTCCAGGACCTGGCGCCGTGGCTGGCCGAGGCCGACGCGTTCGTGGTGGTGACCCCCGAGTACAAGCGGAGCTTCCCCGCCTCTCTGAAAAGCGCCATCGACTGGTACGACGAGGAGTGGCGCGCCAAGCCCGTCGCCTTCCTCTCCTACGGCGGAGCGTCGAGCGGCCTGTGCGCGGTCGCCCAGCTCCGGCAGATCTTCGCCGAGGCGCACGCCGTGACCGTGCGCGAGACCGTCAGCTTCCACGCCCACCACGACCAGGACCGCCTCGACCGGTACAACGGCCTCGACACCGCCGGCTGTCCCTTCAACACCGGTCTCGACGCCGCTCGCGCCATGCTCGACCGGCTCGGCTGGTGGGCCCGCGCCCTGCGCCGGGCCCGCGAGACCGAACCGTACGAACCCGCCACGCAGCACTGCTTGGGAGAGTGACCGTGCGCAACGCAGAAACGAGCGTCGTGGACAGCAGGTGGTTCCGGCGATACCACCGGCCCGTCGACGACACGCCCCGGACCCGGCTGATCTGCTTCCCGCACGCGGGCGGCGCCGCCGGAGGATACGCGGCACTGGCCCGCCGGCTGGCACCCCGCCTCGACGTGTACGCCGTCCAGTACCCGGGACGGCACGACCGCAGACACGAGACCCCGGAGCACAGCCTGACCGCGCTCGCGGCACGGATCGCTGAACGGCTGCTGGAGGGCACCCGCGGACCGTACGCCCTCTTCGGCCACAGCATGGGCGCCCTCGTCGCCTACGAGACCGCCCGGGTCCTCGCCCGCCACGGTGCGCCCGCCCCGGCCCGGCTCATCCTCTCCGGCCGCGGAGCGCCCACGACGACCCCCGACCCGCACGACCGGCTCGACGGCGACGACGCGATCCTCGCGGCCGTCCGACGGCTCGGCGGCACCGGCGCCGCCGTGCTCGACAACCCCGAACTCCTCGCCCTCGCCCTGCCCGTGCTGCGCGCCGACTACGCCGCGCTGGCCGACTACCGCTGGACCGCCGAGCCGATGCTGAGCACACCGCTCAGCATCTTCGCCGGGGCGGACGACCCCCTCGTGCCGCAGCGGGCGGCGGCGGCCTGGGCCGACCTGACCTCGGCGACGTCCGAGACGCTGATGTTCCCCGGGGGCCACTTCTACCTGGGTGACCAGCTCGACACGGTGGCCGAGGCGATCGCCGACCTGCTGCCGTCCTTACCGGTCGGCCCACGCGGCCGGTAACGCCCCGCACGATGGTCCCCCCGTCCCGACGCCCCGTGCACCCGCTCACGTCCGGCGGCGCCGGAACGGGGGACCTCTGTGCGCGGCACTGCACGGGAGCCGGTACCACCGGCCCTGCCCGTGGTGAGAAGAGGAACGGGACAGTCATCGCCTCCACGCCGGCCGCCCTGACCGGGGCCGTACGCCAGATCGCGGCCCGCACCCCGGGGTCGGCACACACTTCGCCCACGAGGAGTCAAGCGTGCAGTTCAGGATCCTGGGTCCCTTAGAGGTGTCGTTCCACGACCAGGTGCTCCCCTTGGGGGGCTTCAAGCAACGCGCCGCGCTGGGCCTGCTGTTGCTGCGGGCCAACCGGGTCGTGGCCACCAGCGAGATGCTCACCGGGCTGTGGCCGGAGGAGGAACTCCCCGCCACGGCACGGAAGATCGTGCAGAACGCCATCTGGAGCCTGCGCGCCCTGCTCAGTTCACCGCCGGGCGACGAGGACCCGCCGGGGAGCCGCCGTCCCGAACTGCTCACCCAGGCACCGGGATACCTGTTGCGCGTCGACTCCGGCAGCCTCGACGTCAACCGGTTCGAGCGGCAAGTCGCCAAGGGCCGCGCCCGGTTGGCCGCGGGTGACGCGGAGGAGGCCGCACGGCTGCTGCGGGAGGCGCTCGCGGAATGGCGCGGACCGGCCCTCGCGGACCTCGCCGAACACGACGTCGCCTGGCCGGAACTGACGGTGCTGGGACAGCTGAGACTGGACGTCATGGAGGACCGCTTCGAAGCCGAACTGCGCTGCGGACGCCACCAGGCCGTACTGGCCGAACTCGTCCCCCTCGTCGCCGAACAGCCGCTGCGCGAGCGGCTGTGCAGGCAGCTCATGCTCGCCCTCTACCGCTGCGGCCGGCAGGCCGAGGCCCTCAGCGCCTTCACCCGGGTCCGCCGGGCGCTGGTCGAGGAGTACGGCCTCGAACCCTCCAGGGAACTGCAGTTGCTGCAGCAGAGCATCCTCACCCACGACCCCGCGCTCGCCGCTCCCGCAGTCACCGGCGGGGAACCCGTCGTCCTCGCGGAGGTACGCCCCCTGCAAGGTGCGCCGCGGACCGGGAACACCGTGCCGGAGAAGCCGGGGCTCCAGGTGGCGAGCCCCCGCGCCTCCGCCCCCGCACACGGCGCGGACCGGGCCCCGGACCGGCCCGGGTCCCGCCCGGCGGACCCGGTGGACCCGGCGGGCAGCGGTTCACCCACCCCGCCGGCCGCGGGCCAGGACGCGCGGCGACGGACGGCGGACGGGCCGGTGACCGAACGCCGTCGGGTCAGTGCCGTCCTGGTCCGCACGGGGTTCACCCCCGAGACCGACGCGCTCGGCGACGACCGCACCGCCCCGGCGCTGCACGCCGCGGGCAACGCGTTCGCCGACGGCGTCGAGGAGTTCGGCGGCACCGTCGTCGGCTCCCTCGGCTATGTCTCGGTCGCCGTGTTCGGACTGCGCGGCGAGCCCCACGCGGCGTCGCTCGACGCCGTGGCCGCCGCGTTCGCCGTACGCGACCGCTTCGCCGACATACCGGGGCCCACCTTCCACGCGGCCGTGATCGCGGGCTCGGCGCTGGTGCGCCACGATCCCCACGACCCGACCGTCCCGGTCACCGTCGCCGGGCGGCTGCTCGACGACGCCCTGACCCTGCTGGGCGCCGTCCCGCCCGGCGAGGTGCACATCAGCGGCGACGCCGCCCGCATCCCCGAGCCGAGGAACCGGCACTCCACCGCCCGCGCCGGAAGGCCACCGCAGGCACCGGGACACGAGCGCCCGCTCTCCGCGCTGCCCCCGCTGCCCTCCTGGGCCGACGCACCGGGCACCGTCACCGGGCCGCCGAAGGAACCCGTCGGCCACGAGCACGAACTGTCCATCGTGGTCGACCTGTTGGACCACAGCCGCCGCACCGCCGCGCCGCACCTCATGACGATCCTCGGCGACGAAGGCGTCGGGAAGACCCGGTTCCTGGAGGACTTCGAGCACCAGGTCACCGAAGTCTCACCGGAGGTGAGGGTGATACGCGTCGGAGGGGCGGCCAGCGCGGGGAACTCGCCGCGCCTGGCCCGCGACATCCTCGCCGCCTGCTGCGGACTGCCGCCAGGGGCGGGGGCGGACGGCCGATTCACCGAGGCCGTCCGCCGGCTGGCGGGCAACGGAGCGGCCGAACGGCTGCTGTACCACCTCATCCCGCTGATGGGACCGGCCGGCCGGTGCACCAGCCACGACGAGGTGCACGCCAGCTGGATCGAGGTGGTGGCGCTGGCCGCCCGCGAACGGCCCGTCGTGCTCTGCTTCGACGACGTCCACCGCTCCGAGGACCCGTTCCTGGACTGCGTGGAGAGGCTCGTCGCCACCGCGCGCCCCGCACCCCTGTTCGTGATGGCCGCCGCCCGGCCCGAGCTGCTCGAACGCCGGCCCTTCTGGGGCAGCGGGCAACGCCACGCGGGCACCCTCACCCTGGAGCGCTGGACGACACCCCGGGAGGACTTCGTCACGCGCTTCACGGATCAGCAGCACGCGCCCGAGAACTTCGTCCCACCGGCGTCCTTCCCGCGCCATGGCGCGCGAGGGATCCGCCGTCCGTCCGACCATGGACCGTTCGTGGCCCGGCATGCGGACCGGTGACCCGGGGGTGAACCCAACGGGCCGCCCGCTTGCTTCCCTTGACCCATGGATACCGACGTCTCCACGCCATCTCCCGCACCGCGTGCGGAGTTCACCCTGGCCGCGCTCGTGGGCAGGGAATTCGTCGAGGAACTCGACGCGGGGCTGCGCCGGGCGCGCGCCGCCGGACGGACCCCGGCCCACCCGCCGGTACCGCCGTCCCCTCCGGTACCTCCGTCCTCGCGGTCCCAGCCGTCGCCGCTGTCGCCGTCCGTCGATCCCGCGGCAGCCGGCCCCCGCCCGCCGCGCCCCGCGGAACCGGAGCACGGGTCGGCCGTGGCCCTGCTCACCAGATACGCCCCGCCGATCCTCCGGGCCTTCGAGACCGCCCTGCCCGCCCCGGGACCGATCGGCGGCGCGCGGCACCGCCCGCCCCGGCGTGGACTGCTCGTCTGGGCCCAGGCCGTGCTGCGCGACGCCATGGGCCTGCCGCCCGCCGCCCTCGTGACGCCGCCGCCCACCCCCGAACAGCAGGTCGTCGCGGCGGCCCTGCTGCTGGAGTGCGCGGCGGTGACGCTGCCGACGGCCCACCCCGCGGGCACGGAGGCGCTCGGCGTCCTCGCCCGCGCCATCCGCACCGGCGCCGCCCCGACCCCCTCGCCGGCGGCCGAGGCCCGCCCCGG
>NZ_FMCI01000333.1 GCF_900091845.1 Streptomyces sp. SolWspMP-5a-2 | reverse complement strand
CGACGGCGGCGGCGGCCGAGGAGGTCGCGTGGGAGCGTGGGGAAGGAGTGCCGTCCCGCGGTCCGCACGAGGGGCTCGGACTGGGGCGGGCGCGGTCTGCGCACCACTCTCTTCACACCCATGCTGACCGCGTGGGCGCCCGCCGTGAGCGCCGTCGCGCGCAGCCAGGAGCCGCGCCGCGCGCCGTCGAGGGCGGCGCCCGCGAGCCCCGCCGCGAGCCACAGCGCGCCGTGCTCACCGGCCCGCGACAGGGCGCGCGCGGCACCGGCGACGCGCGGATCGGCGCCGCACGCGCGGAACGCCGAAAGGATTCGCTGATCGACCTTGCCGATGTGATCGATGTGGTCCATGTGGACTCACTGTTCCCGCCCGCACCGCCGGAGCTGCGGCAATATTGAGCGACATCCCATTAATCACCCATTTCGGGGAGGGAGGCCACGTTTCCTCACGGTTAGTCAGTGTTCGTCGGCGTTCGCCGGAACAAGGGCGATACGGTCACCGACATGCCTGCCGACACCGTTGCCGTCACCGGGTGGGGCCGCACCGCCCCCACCGCGGCCCAGCTGATCCGCCCGCGCAGCTACGAGGAGGCGGCGGCGGCCGTCCGGGAGTGCGGGACCCGCGGCGGGATCCCCCGGGGCCTGGGCCGGGCGTACGGGGACGCGGCGCAGAACGCGGGCGGCGCGGTCCTCGACATGACGGCCCTGGACCGCGTCCACGCCATCGACGTCACCGAGGGCACCGTGCTCTGCGACGCGGGCGTCTCCCTGCACCGGCTGATGGAACTGCTGCTGCCGCTCGGCTGGTTCGTGCCGGTGACGCCCGGCACCCGGTACGTCACCGTCGGCGGCGCCATCGGCGCGGACATCCACGGCAAGAACCACCACGTCAGCGGCTCCTTCGCGCGTCACGTCCGGTCCTTCGAACTGCTCACCGCCGACGGCTCGGTGCGCACCGTGACCCCGGGCACCGACCTGTTCGACGCGACCGCGGGCGGCATGGGCCTGACCGGCGTCGTCCTGACCGCCGCCGTCCGGCTCCAGCCGGTCGAGACGTCCCTGATGTCGGTCGACACCGAGCGGGCCGCCGACCTCGACGACCTGATGGCCCGGCTCACCGCCACCGATCACCGCTACCGCTACTCGGTCGCCTGGATCGACCTGCTGGCACGCGGCGCCGCCACCGGCCGCGCCGTGCTGACCCGCGGCGACCACGCCCCGCTGGACGCGCTGAGCGCCCGCGCCCGGCGCGCCCCGCTGGCCTTCCGCACCCCCCGGCTGCCCGCCGCGCCCGCCGTCTTCCCCGAGGGCCTGCTCAGCCGCCGCACCGTGGGCCTCTTCAACGAGCTGTGGTTCCGCCGGGCGCCGCGTGCCCGCACCGGTGAACTCCAGCGGATGTCCACCTTCTTCCACCCCCTGGACGGCGTCCCGCACTGGAACCGGGTCTACGGGCGGGGCGGCTTCGTGCAGTACCAGTTCGTCGTCGGACACGGCCGGGAGGAGACCCTGCGGCGGATCGTGCGGCGGATCTCCGAGCGCCGCTGCCCGTCGTTCCTCGCCGTCCTCAAGCGGTTCGGGGAGGCCGACCCCGGCTGGCTCTCCTTCCCGGTGCCCGGCTGGACCCTGGCCCTCGACATCCCCGCCGGACTGCCGGGGCTGCCCGCCTTCCTCGACGAGCTGGACGACGAGGTCGCCGCCGCGGGCGGCCGCGTCTACCTCGCCAAGGACTCCCGGCTGCGCCCGGAACTCCTCTCGGCGATGTACCCCCGCCTGGCCGACTTCAGGACCCTGCGCGCCCGGCTCGACCCGCGCGGGGTCTTCACCTCGGACCTCTCCCGCCGCCTCGCCCTCTGACCCCCCGCGCGCTGGCCGCGCCCTGCCTAGGAGCTGTCGTGAAGGACGCTTTCGGTCTCCCCCAGTCGCTGCTCGTGCTCGGCGGTACGTCCGAGATCGCGCTGGCCACCACCCGCAGGCTGATCGCCCGCAGGACCCGCACGGTGTGGCTGGCGGGCCGCCCCTCGCCCGCCCTCGACCGGGCCGCGGAGGAGCTGCGCGGTCTGGGCGCCGAGGTGCGCACCGTCGCCTTCGACGCGCTGGAGCCCGAGGCGCACGAGGCGGCGCTCGGCAAGGTCTTCGCGGAGGGCGACATCGACATGGTGCTGCTCGCCTTCGGCGTCCTCGGCGACCAGGCGCGCGACGAGCGCGACCCGGTGTCCGCGGTCCGGGTGGCGCAGACCAACTACACCGGCGCGGTCTCGGCGGGCCTGGTGTCCGCCCGCGCGCTCCAGGCGCAGGGCCACGGCTCGCTGGTGGTGCTGTCGTCGGTGGCGGGCGAGCGGGCCCGCCGCGCCAACTTCATCTACGGCTCGAGCAAGGCGGGCCTCGACGCGTTCGCGCAGGGGCTGGGCGACGCGCTGCACGGCACCGGCGTGCACGTCATGGTCGTCAGGCCCGGGTTCGTGCGCTCGAAGATGACGGCGGGGCTGCCGGAGGCGCCGCTCGCGACGACCCCGGAGGAGGTCGCCGCCGCCGTCGAACTGGGGCTGCGGCGGCGGTCGGAGACGGTGTGGGTGCCGGGGGCGCTGCGGGTCGTGATGTCGGCACTGCGGCACGCGCCGCGCGCGGTGTTCCGCCGGCTGCCGGTCTGAGCCCCGGGGGCCGGTCCGGCAGGGCCTAGCGGCCGCCGGGCAGCGTGCTGCTGCTGCCCAGGCGGTCGGCCTGCGGCGGGACCACCGCCGAGCCGCCGAAGGGGTACTCGCGCAGCTTGCGCCAGACGCCGTCGGGGCCCTGTTCGTAGAGGGCGAAGCCGGTGCAGGGCCAGCCCGCCTCGTAGTCGGCGAGTTCCGCGAAGGCGCGGTCCATCGCCTCGTCCTCGATGCCGTGGGCGACGGTGACGTGCGGGTGGTACGGGAACTGGAGTTCACGCGCGACGGGGCCCGAGGCGTCGCGGACCTGCTTCTGGAGCCAGGTGCAGGCCTCGGCGCCGTCCGCGATCCGTATGTAGACGACCGGGGAGAGCGGCCGGAAGGTCCCGGTGCCCGCAAGGCGCATCGGGAAGGGCCGGCCGGCCGCCGCGACCTCGGTGAGGTGCGCCTCGATCGCGGGCAGCGTCGCGCCGTCGACCTCGGTCGGCGGCAGCAGGGTGACGTGCGTGGGGATGCCGTGCGCCGCGGCGTCGCCGAAGCCCGCGCGCAGCTGCTGGATCAGGCTGCCGTGAGGCTCCGGGACCGCGATCGAGACACCGATCGTTACGGTCCCCACGTCGTCTCCTGTCGTCATGCCGGTTCGGTTCCCGGCCGTCCGGCTATCGACTGTACGGCCACGGCCGGGCTGTGGGCAGGCGCAACGGAAGTGATGTGCAGCGCTCTGCGGGTGGAACGGGTGTGCGGTCGTGCGCCTCAGTGCTTGGCGGGCAGGAATCCGACCCGCTCGTAGGTGTGCGCCAGCGTCTCCGCGGCGACCGCGCGCGCCTTCTCCGCGCCCTTGGCCAGAACCGAGTCGAGCGTCTCCGGGTCGTCCAGGTACTGCTGGGTGCGCTCCCTGAACGGCGTCACGAACTCGACCATGACCTCGGCGAGGTCGGTCTTGAGGGCGCCGTAGCCCTTGCCCTCGTACTTCTCCTCCAGGGCGCCGATACCGGCCCCGGTGAGCGTGGAGTAGATGGTGAGGAGGTTGCTGACGCCCGGCTTGTGCTCCGCGTCGAAGCGGATCACGGTGTCGGTGTCGGTGACGGCGCTCCTGACCTTCTTGGCGGTGGTCTTCGGGTCGTCCAGGAGGTTGACGAGGCCCTTCGGCGTCGACGCCGACTTGCTCATCTTGATCGACGGGTCCTGGAGGTCGTAGATCTTCGCCGTCTCCTTGAGGATGTACGGCTCCGGGACGGTGAAGGTCGCGCCGAAGCGGCCGTTGAACCGCTCGGCGAGGTCCCGGGTCAGCTCGATGTGCTGGCGCTGGTCCTCGCCGACCGGGACCTCGTTGGCCTGGTAGAGCAGGATGTCGGCGACCTGGAGGATCGGGTAGGTGAACAGGCCGACGCTGGCGCGGTCGGCGCCCTGCTTGGCGGACTTGTCCTTGAACTGCGTCATCCGGGCGGCCTCGCCGAAGCCGGTCAGGCAGTTCATGATCCAGGCGAGCTGGGCGTGCTCGGGCACGTGGCTCTGCACGAACAGCGTGCACCGCTCGGGGTCGAGCCCGGCGGCCAGCAGCTGGGCGACGGCGAGCCGGGTGTTGGCGCGCAGCTCCGCCGGGTCCTGCGGGACGGTGATCGCGTGCAGGTCGACGACCATGTAGAACGCGTCGTGGGACTCCTGGAGGGCCACCCACTGGCGGACGGCGCCGAGGTAGTTGCCGAGGTGGAACGAGCCTGCGGTGGGCTGGATTCCGGAGAGCACGCGGGGGACGTCAGAGGCCATGCCCACCATTCTCTCAGGTGCCGGGGCCCGGTCGGGCACGGGTCGGCGGCGGAGGGAACCGCTCCGGGCCCCCGGGTGTGAGAGGGGGGAAGGACTCGGGAGGGGCACATGGGACGACGGCACGGACACGCCGTGGTGGTGTCGGGGGCGGCGG
>NZ_FMCI01000046.1 GCF_900091845.1 Streptomyces sp. SolWspMP-5a-2 | reverse complement strand
CGGGGCTTGCCCCGGGCGTGTGTCTTTCCAGATAGTGGGTGGGGGCATGTGCGGACAATGGGGTCCACGGGGTGGGGCGGCCGCTCGACGGCGCGTCAGGGCCGTTCGCGTCACGCGCGCTCGCCCCGGCCCCAGGGACGGCGTACCGTCGCCGGTGCAGTCGAAAGGAGCGCGGATGGGCACGGCACGCGACCTCATGATCGGCGTGATGGACCGGGCGCTCGGCCGCCCCGTGGCCCAGGGCGAGCTGTCGCTCGTGCTGGCCGGGGCCGAACTGCTCGACCTGCTCGGCGCGCGGGCGGTGACACTGGACGGCGAGAGCCTGGTGCCGGGGGAGCGCCCCGAGCCCTTCGGCGACCCGCTCCTGGACGCGGCCCTCGCCGCGCTGCCGCCCGAGGAACCCTGCGAGACGGTCGACGACTGGCTGTGGCGCCGCGGCCGCGGACTCGCCGCCGCCTACCTGGCCGCCTTCGAGGCCGAGGGCCTGGTCGCCCGGCCGCGCGGCTCCTGGCTGCGGCTGCGCGGCGACCGCCCCCTGCCCGTCGACTCCCCGGCCCGGCTGCGCGCCGCGCACCGCTGGGCCGCCGACGAACCCGTCCTGGCGACCCTCGCGACCTTCCTGCGGCTGCGCGACGACGTCCCCGACGACTGCCCGCCCCCCGAGGAGGCGGCCCGCACCGTCTTCGGCGCCGTCGTCGAGGCGCTCACCGAACTCGACGCCGTGCGCAGGCGCCGGGCCATCGAGAACGCGGCCTTCGCCAACGTCTGGCGGGGCGCGTAACCCCACCGGACGCCGGCGCCGGACGCGTCAGAGGGCCCGGACCTCCGCGATCGTCACCGGGCGGTGCTCCTGGAGCGACAGCGTGCAGGCGTCCGCGATCCAGCCCGCCTCCAGCGCGTCCTCGATCGTGCAGGGCGAGGTCCTGGTGCCCGCCACGACCTCGGTGAACGCGGTCAGTTCGGCCCGGTAGGCGCCGGTGAACCGGTCCATGAAGAAGTCGTGCGGGGTACCCGCGGGGAACGTCACGCCCGGCTCCACCGACCGCAGCGGCAACTTGTCCTCCAGGCCCACCGCGATCGAGTCCTTGAACCCGTGGATCTCCATCCGGACGTCGTAACCCCGCGCGTTGTGACGGGAGTTGGAGACCACCGCGAGGGTGCCGTCGTCGAGGGTGAGCAGCGCGCCGGTGGTGTCGGCGTCGCCCGCCTCCTTGATGTACTCGGCGCCCCGGTTGCCGCCGACCGCGTACACCTCCGTCACCTCGCGGCCGGTCACCCAGCGGATGATGTCGAAGTCGTGCACCGAGCAGTCCCGGAAGATGCCGCCGGAGGCGGCGATGTACGCGGCCGGCGGCGGCGCCGGGTCGAGCGTGGTCGAGCGGACCGTGTGCAGCGGGCCCAGCTCCCCGCCGCGGACGGCGGCCCGCGCGGCCACGAAGCCGGGGTCGAAACGGCGGTTGTAGCCGATCTGGATCGGCACCCCGCTGTCCCGGACGGCGTCGAGGACCGCCACGCCCTCGCCCATCGTGCGCGCGACGGGCTTCTCGCAGAAGACGGGGACGCCCGCCTCGACAGCGGCCAGGATCAGGGCCGGGTGGGCGTCGGTCGCGGCGGCCACGACGACGCCGTCCACACCCGCCGCGAACACCGCCTCGGGCGAGTCCGCGACCTCGGCGCCGAACCGCTCGGCGGCGGCCTTGGCCGCGTCCGCGAACGGGTCGGCGAGGACGAGCGAGTCGACGGCGTCGAGTCCGGAGAGGGTCTCGGCGTGGAAGGCGCCGATGCGGCCGAGGCCGAGGATTCCGATACGCATGGGGATGCTGCTCCTTGGGTGCGGGGTCGTGCGGGTGATGCGGGTCGTGCTTGAGGTCAGTCGAGGCCGCCGAGGACGTTCTGGTCCCAGTCGATCACCGAGCCGGTGACCACGCCCGAGCGGTCCGACAGCAGGAGCACCACGAAGTCGGCGATCTCGTCGGGCTGTCCGAGCTTGCCCATCGGCAGCCTGGCCGCGGCCTCCTCGCGCCAGTCGTCGCCCGCGCCGTGGAACGCCTTCTGCGTCGCGTCCTCGCCCTCGGTCGCCGTCCAGCCGATGTTCAGGCCGTTGATCCGGACCCGGTCCCAGCGGTGGGCGTGCGCCGCGTTGCGGGTCAGGCCGATCAGCCCGGCCTTGGCCGCCACGTACGGGGCGAGGAAGGACTGCCCGCCGTGCGCCGAGGACGTGATGATGTTGACGACCGTGCCGGGCGCCTTGCGGGCGACCATGTCGGCCACCGCCGCCTGCATGGCGAAGAACGGCGCCCGCAGGTTGATCGCGATGTGCTGGTCGAACAGCTCGGGCGTGGTGTCGAGCAGGCTTCCCCGCGAGGTCAGGCCCGCCGAGTTGACCAGGCAGTCCACCCGGCCGTAGGAGGCGATCACATCGCCCACCACGGTGCCCGCCTGGCCCGCGTCCGCGAGGTCGGCCCGCACGAACATCGCCTTGTGGCCCTCCCTGGTCAGCTCCGTCACCAGGGCCTCGCCCGGCGCCGGACGCCGCCCGGAGACCGCGACCACCGCGCCCTCCCGGGCCGCGGCCCGCGCGACCGCGGCCCCCACGCCCTGGCTGCCGCCGTTGACCAGGACGACCTTGTCGTCGAGAAGTCCCATGTCCTGCAGGTCCTTTCAGCTCTCGCGGCGCTCGGCGGCGGCCCGCAGGCCGCCCCGCAGCGTCTCGGGGGTCCACGACTCGCGCAGCGCGCGCCGCACGAGGTCCGCCTGGGTCGGCGGCGCGAGGCCGTCGACCGGCGGGTCGCTGTCGAGGTTGGTGGGGAACGGGTACCCCTCGGCGCTCGCCGCGATCACGTTCTCCGCCCAGGACGGTTCGGCGCCCTCGGCGAGACGGGCCCGCAGCACCGGGTAGACGGCGTTCGCGACCGCCTCCCGGTCCACCGTCTCCATGGCCCGGCCGAACGCCGACGAGACCTGGAGCAGGTTGGCCGTGCGCCGGACGTCCGCCGAGCGGTTGGTGCCCGCCGCGTGGAACAGCGCCGGGTTGAAGAACGCCGCGTCGCCCTTGGCGAGCGGGAGTTGCACGTACCGCTCCTCGAAGTACGCCTGGAACGCGGGCAGTCGCCACGCCAGATAGCCGGGCCCGAACTTCTGCGAGTGCGGCAGGTACATCGTCGGCCCGGACTCGACCGGCATGTCGCAGTGCGCCACCGCGCCCTGGAGGGTGAGCGCCGGGGAGAGCAGGTGCACCTGCGCCGGGTAGGCGGCGGCGACCTCGCCGGAGAGGAACCCGAGGTGGTAGTCGCGGTGCGCGGTCTGCGCGGCGCCGCCCGGGTTGACCACGTTGACCTGCGAGGTGACCTGGTAGCCGGGACCGAGCCAGGCGGTGGAGACCAGCGCCAGGATGTCGTTGGCGTAGTAGTCGGCGAACGCCTCCGGGTCGTGCAGCGCCGCCTTCTCCAGCGCGTTCCAGACCCGGTCGTTGGCGCCCGGCTTCGCGAAATGGTCGCCGCCGCCCGCGCCCGAGGCGCGCTGCTCGGCGATCAGCGCCTCGAAGACGTCGCCGAGCCGGTCGACCACGGACACGTCGGGGAACGCGCCCTTCAGGACCACGATCCCGGGGCCGTCGGCGAGGGCGCGGACGAGTTCGGCCCTGACCCCGGCCGGGTCGGCGGCGCGCAGCCGGGCGCTGTCGTAGACCAGCGCGTTCCGCTCGACCGAGGACGCGTGCGGGTACTCCGCGGGGTCGGTGTCCCGCTCGACCAGCTCGCGGAAGGCGGAGAGGTCGCAGTCCCGCTCGGAGAACCACGCGGGGTGTCGTACGGAGGTGAAGGACATCGTCGTCCCTTCGGGGAGGAGGGCCACACGGCCGTCGGTGACAGAACCGGGCCGCGCTGTCATTGTTGTCATGACAAAGCCCTCGAACAACCGGCACCCGGCCATCAAAAACCCCTCAAGGAGCCGACCCATGGGCCACCCCTTCCCGATCCGGGAGATCGCCCGCCAGGCCGGGCTGAGCGAGGCCACCGTGGACCGGGTCCTGAACGGCAGGGGAGGGGTGCGCGCGAGCACGGAGCGCGAGGTCAGGCAGGCCATCACCGATCTCGACCGGCAGCGCTCCCAGGTCCGCCTGGTCGGCCGCACCTTCATGATCGACATCGTGATGCAGAGCCCGGAGCGGTTCTCCACCGCCGTCCGCGCCGCCCTGGAGACCGAGCTGCCCGCCCTGCACCCCGCGGTGGTCCGCTCCCGCTTCCACTTCCGCGAGACCGGCCCGGTCACCGAGCTGACCCGGACCCTCGACCGGATAGCCGGACGCGGCTCCCAGGGCGTCATCCTCAAGGCCCCGGACGTCCCCGAGATCACCGACGCCGTCGGCCGCCTCGCCGACGCGGGCATCCCGGTCGTCACCCTGGTGACCGACCTGCCCGCCACCGCCCGCCTCGCCTACGTCGGCAGCGACAACCGGGCCGCGGGCGCCACCGCCGCCTACCTCATGGGCCAGTGGCTCGGCGACCGGCCGGGCAACATCCTCACCAGCCTCAGCAGCGGCTTCTTCCGCAACGAGGAGGAGCGCGAGATGGGCTTCCGCAGCGTCATGCGCGCCCGCCACCCCGGCCGCGCCCTCGTCGAGATCGCCGAGGGCCAGGGCCTGGACGCCACCCAGTACGACCTGGTCAGGGCCGCCCTGGCGCGTGACCCCGGGATCAGGGCCGTCTACTCCATGGGCGGCGGCAACAACGCCACCCTGCGCGCCTTCGCCGATCTCGGCCGGACGTGCGCGGTGTTCGTGGCACACGACCTCGACCACGACAACACCCGGCTGCTGCGCGCCCACCGGCTCTCCGCCGTCCTCCACCACGACCTGCGCCAGGACATGCGCGAGGCCTGCCACGTCGTGATGCGCGCGCACGGCGCGCTGCCCCCGGCCGGGCCCACCCTGCCGTCCCCGATCCAGGTCGTCACCCCCTACAACATGCCGCCGCAGACGGCGGGTTGAGGAGCCCCGATGCCGACGCCGACGAGCAGGACCGAACACCTGGAGATCGCGGGCGTGCCGATGCGCGCCGAGCTGACCCCGGGCGGCCCGGTCGGTGTCCTCGCCCTGCACGCGAGCAACGAGGGCGGCACCGGCCAACTCGCCCGCGCACTCGCCGAGTCGACCGGCGCGACCTGCCTGGTCTTCACCCAGCCGGGCAGCAGCCCGGTCCATGTCCCGTCCCCGGCGATGGCGGTGGCGCACTGCCGGGCGCTGCGGGAGTTCCTGGCCCGCGCCGAGATCACCGTCTCCCTGCACGGCCATCTGCGCCCGGCCGCCCCGCGATCCCTCTTCCTCGGCGGCGCCAACCGCGCGGCCGCGCACTGGATCGCCGCCGGACTGAGCGCGCTGCGACCGGAGTTCGACCCCGTCACCGACCTCGGCGCGATCCCGCGGGCGCTGCGCGGACTGCACCCCCGCAACCCGGTCAACCTGGCCCGCCGGGGCGGCGTCCAGGTCGAACTCCCGCTCGCCGCACGCACCATGACCCCGGACGACCGCGACACCCCCGACACCCCGCCGCCCGCCGTCGCGGACGCCCTGGTGGCGGGCGTCCGCCTGCTCGCCGACCGCGCGCTCAGCCCTCCTGGACGGTGACCCAGGCGCGGTCGCGCGCCGAGCGGACCATCGCGTCCACCACCGCGGCCGCGCGCACCGCGTCCGGCAGGCCCGCGCCGAAGGGGGCGTCCTCGGCGATCGACCGAAGGAAGCGCTGCGCCTCGACGACCTTGAGGTCGTCGTAGCCCATGGCGTTCGCCGCGCCCGGCTGGAAGGCACCGAACTCGCCGTCCCCCGGGCCGACATAGACCGTGCTGACCGGCTGGTCCTGGTAGCCGGAGCCGAGGCTGACCGCCAACTCGTTCATCCTGCGGAAGTCCCAGAACACCGCGCCCTCGGTGCCGTGCACCGCGAAGCCGTAGTTGTTCTGCTCGCCGACCGCGACCCGGCTCGCCTCCAGGACCCCGCGCGCGCCCGAGGCGAAGCGCAGCAGGCAGCCGACGTGGTCCTCGTTCTCCACCGGGCCGAGTGCGCCGCCCGCCGCCCGGGTGTGCCCGGCCGTCGCGCCGGTCGGGCGGGCCCGCTCCGGGACGAACACCGCCGTGTCCGCGACCAGGGACGTGATGTCCCCCAGCAGGTGCCGGGCCAGGTCGGCGCCGTGCGAGGCCAGGTCGCCCAGCACCCCGGTGCCGCCGCGCTCCCGCTCGAACCGCCAGGTCAGGGCGGACTCGGGGTGCGCCGCGTAATCGCTGAACAGCCGTACCGCGACATGGGTGACGGTGCCGATCGCGCCGCCGGCGATCAGCTCGCGGGCGCGCTCCACGGCGGGCGCGTTGCGGTAGTTGAAGCCGACCGCGCTGCGCACGCCCGCCGCCGCGACCGCGTCGGCCACCGCCCGCGCGTCCGCCAGGTCGAGGCCGACCGGCTTCTCGATCCACAGGTGCTTGCCCGCCTCGGCGACGGCCACCCCGATCTCGCGGTGCAGGAAGTTCGGGGCGGTGACGCTGACCGCGTCCACCCGCGGGTCGGCCAGCACCTCGCGCCAGTCCCGGGTCGCCGACGCGAACCCGAACTGCGCGGCGGCCTCCTCGGCCCGCCCCCGCACCTCGTCGGCGACGGCCACCAGCTCGGGACGGAGCCCGAGCCGCGGGTAGTGGTGCGGGATCCGGGCGTACGCCTGAGTGTGCACCCGGCCCATCCAGCCGAACCCGACGACGGCGACACCCAGCGAATCCACCATGACAGCCCCTCTTTGGACCGGTCCACAACTTGTCCCGGCCACCCTGTGCGCGCCCCCGCCCCGGTGTCAACCCTTTCCCGACCCTTTGACAGGGCCCGCGTGCGCGTGGAACGGTCCATCCATGAGACCGCCGACGATCCGTGACGTGGCCGAGCGCGCCGGTGTCTCCAAGTCGCTGGTCTCCCTGGTGCTGCGCGGCTCCGACCAGGTCGGCCCCGAGCGGCGGGACGCGGTGCTGCGGGCCGCCCGCGAGCTGGGCTACCGGCCGAACGCCGCCGCCCGCAGCCTGAGCGAACGGCGCAGCCGCACCGTCGGCGTCCTCCTGAACGACCTGCGCAACCCCTGGTTCGTCGACCTCCTCGACGGCCTGAACTCCCTGCTGCACGAGAACGGCCTCCAGATGCTGCTGGCCGACGCCCGCCTCAACCGCCGCACCGGCCAGGACCTCACCGGGCCCTTCCTCGACCAGCGCGCCGACGGCCTGGTGATCGTCGGCACGCTGCCCGACCCGGCCGCCCTGGACGCCGTCACCGCCCGCATGACGGTCGTCGTCGCCGGGGCCCACGAACCGGTGCCCGACGGCGTCGACGTCGTCGCCGGTGACGACGAGCGGGGCGCCGCGCTCGCCACCGCGCACCTCGTCGGGCTCGGACACCGGCGGATCGCGCACATCGCGGGGTACGGCGCGGTCGGCGAGCTGCGCGGACGCGGCTTCACGGCGACGACCCGGGCCCACGGCATCGCGGCGCAGTGCCCGGTCGAACCCAGCGACATGACCGAGGAGGGCGGCTACCGCGCCACCGTCCGGCTGCTCAGCCGCCCGCAGCGGCCCACCGCCCTCTTCGCCGTCAACGACATCGCGTCGATCGGCGCGCTGTCGGCCGTCGAGGAACTCGGCCTGCGGGTCCCGCGGGACGTGTCGGTGGTCGGCTACGACAACACCAGCATCGCCCGGCTCCGGCACGTGCGGCTGACCACCGTCGACAGCGCGGGCCACGAGATCGGCCGCAGGGCCGCGCGCTGCCTTCTGGACCGTGTCGAGCGGACGGAGCTGCTCGGGGACGCCGGTGGCGCTCCCGGTGTCACGGACGCGCCGGGGCGGCGGCACCTGACCACGCCCTCGCTGCGGATCAGGGGCACCACGGCCGCGCCGCTCACCGAGTGATCGCGTACACCTTCCGCAGCGTCTCGTGGACCGTCCAGGTCGTCCGGTCGCCCTCGCGCAGCACGGCCAGGTCGCCGGGGCCCACGGTGAACGTCCGCCCGCCCTCGACCTCGATCGTCGCCGAGCCGCTGACCACCACGAACAGCTCGTCCGCCTCGGTGTCGGTGACCGTCCCCGGCGTGATCTGCCAGACCCCGCGCAGCCGGCGCCCGTCGTCCGACTCCCACACCACCCGGCCGGTGACCTCGGGCGTCCCGGAGACGATCTGGGCGGGGTCGAGCGGCTCGGGTTCGAGCACGACGTCGGGAACGTGGAGGGCGAAACTGTGCGTCATGGGGGGACCCTAACGAGCGCCGGGTCCGCCCGGGGACGGACAGAGTGTGCGGGCGAGCGGGCCACGACGGGACACTCTGTCCGGCGGCCCGGTGACCCGCCGAGCCGTCGGGGGCGGCCGTGGTGTGGCCTCGGACGCCGGGGCGCGCGGTGGTCCGCTCCGGTCGCGCGGTGGTTTCCCCCGGGTGATCGTGGAGGAATGGCGGAGTCTTCGGCGGCCGTCACCGCGCCGCAGCGCAACGACACCCGCGAGGCCGTCCTCTTCGGCGGGGTGTACGGCGCCGTGCTGGCCTCCTCCATGGTCGCCGCGCTCACCCAGTACGGGCACGCCTCGCGCGGCAGCCGACGTTACGACGCGGCCTGGCTGCTGGTGACGGCGTTCGCCTCGGCGCTGGCCCACGGGTACGCCCACTACATCGCCGACCGCGCCCCGCACCGCAGGGGCGACACCCTGCGGGCGCTGGCCGCCGAGTGGCCGCTGATCACCGCCGTGCTGCCGACGGTGCTGATCCTGGCCGGTGCGGGCTGGGGCTGGTGGCCGCCGAACGGTGTGGAGTACGCGGCGTTCACGCTGAACATCGTGCTGCTGTTCGTCCTCGGCGTGGTCACCGCCCGCTGGTCGCGGCGCCCCTGGACGGCCGCCGTCGCCGTCGGCGCCGCCGACGCCCTGCTCGGCGTGGTCGTCGTGGTGGCCAACGCGATCATCAAATAGCGCGCGTCCGCTCCCGTGCCAGGACCGCGGGCGGGATGCTGGACCCCGCGCGCACGCCCCCTGGGAGGAGACCCGGCATGACCACCGACGCCACCGGCAGCAGCACGGTCACGGACGAGGCGGTGCACAGCCTCGACACCACCGCGGACCCGCGGCTGCGGGAGCTGCTCACCGGGCTGGTCCGGCACCTGCACGCCTATGTGCGGGAGACCGGCCTGACCCAGCGGGAGTGGGAGCGGGCGATCGGGTTCCTCACCGCGACCGGGCAGACCTGCACCGACGTCCGCCAGGAGTTCGTGCTCCTGTCCGACGTGCTCGGGGTGTCCATGGTCGTCGAGGAGGTCAACAGCCGGGACGCCCCGGACGCCACCGAGTCGACGGTCCTCGGCCCCTTCCACATGACCGAGTCGCCGGTCCGCCCGCCCGACGCCACCATCGACCTGGTCGGCGGCGGCGAGCCCTGCGTGGTCGACGTCCTGGTGCGCTCCTCCGACGGCTCCCCGCTGCCGGGCGCGGTGGTCGACGTGTGGCAGGCCGACGGCAACGGCTTCTACGACGTCCAGCGGCCGGACGTGCAGCCGCCGGGCAACGGGCGCGGCCTGTTCACCGCCGACGCCGAGGGCCGGGTCCGGTTCCGCAGCTGCGTCCCGAGCCCCTATCCGATCCCCACCGACGGCCCCGTCGGCGACCTGCTCAGGGCGACCGGACGCCACCCCTACCGGCCCGCCCACATCCACTTCATCGCCTCGGCCGCGGACCACGTCCCGGTCACCACGCACATCTTCGTGGCGGGCGGCGACTACCTCGACTCGGACGCCGTCTTCGCCGTCAAGCCGGGCCTGGTCCGGGACTTCACCCGGACCGAGGATCCCGATCTGGCCCGGCGGTTCGGCCTGACCGGGGCCTTCGAGCTGGCCCGTTTCGACCTGGTACTGGAGCGCACGTGAACACCGTCCCGGACTTCACCCACGAGACCCGGCCGGTCCGGGTCGTCTTCCGGCCGGGCGCGGCGACCGGCGCCGTCGCCGGGGAGGCCGCGCGGCTCGGGCTGCGACGGCTCCTCGTGGTGTGCGGGGCGCGCGGCGCGGACACCGCGCGGGCGGTCGC
>NZ_FMCI01000282.1 GCF_900091845.1 Streptomyces sp. SolWspMP-5a-2 | reverse complement strand
GCCGCACGACCACCGCCCCCCGCCCGGTCTCCCCGGCCGTCCGACGACCTGCCACGGAGGACCTCCCGCCACTTCTCATACCATTCCCCCCATGGGAACTTCTGGTGAGTAGGGACGACGGCGGGAGAACCGGACCGCCGGTGGAGTGGCAGCGCGCCCTCCACCTGCTGTGGCGTGCCGCCACCGCGGAGGTCCAGGACGTCACGGGGGTCGCGGAACACGTCTACGACTTCCTGCTGCCGCTGCCCGGGGTCGGCACCGTGGTGGGCGCGCGGTGGGACGACCGGGGTCCCCTGTACCTGCGCCGGGGCCGGGCCGCCCGCGACGGGGTCGTGACCTGGCTGCCCTCCGACGACGGGTGGCCGGGCGGCCAGACCTGCCCGGACACGGTCGCCGCCGACGCCGTCCCCGCGGTCAGGCTCGTCGACCTCGGCGCGGCCGCTCCCGTGGACCCGCCCCTCGCGGGCCCCTCGCTGCGCGGCTCCGGGGCGGCGTGGGCCGTGGAGTGCGTGTTCCCGCTCGCCCCCGGTGACAGCGCCGCCCTGTGGCTCGGCCTCGACCGGCGGCCCGCCGACGAGGAGGCCGCGGCCCTGCAGGAGCGGCTGACCCAGGTCGCGGAGATCCTGCGCGCGGGCAACGAACGCATCCTGGAGATCAGGGCCCACGAGAAGCGCCAGGTCAGGGACGCGTTCCTGGCCGAGGCGTCGCTCCAGATGGACGCCAGCCTCGACGCCCGCGAGACCCTGCACCGCGTGTCGCGGCTGGCCGTCCCCGCCGTCGCCGAGGGATGCGTCGTGCACCTCTTCGGCGAGGACGGGCGGCTCGCGCCGGTCGCGACGGCGCACGTCGCCGCCTCGGCCCAGTCCTGGCTGACCAGCACGGCCCGGGACGACCCGTGGATGAAGGCGGTGCTGAGCCGCGGCGCAGAGGACCGCGAGGGCATCGTGCTGCGCGGCGACGACCTCACCGGCGGCCCCTTCGGCACTCCCGCGGGACCCGGCGGCCCGGTCCAGGCCCTCAGCGTCAGTCCGCTGCGCGCCCGCGGCCGCGTCCTGGGCACCCTCACCTTCCTGTACGAGAGCGCCGACGCCGGGGTCAGGGACCTGCGGATGCTGAGCGACCTCGCGGGCCGCGCCGCCCTCGCCATCGACACGACCACCCTCTACGAGCAGCGCCGCCGACACGTGCAGATGCTCCAGCGCCATCTGCTGCCGCGCGCCCTGCCGGAGGTCGAGGGACTCGAACTGAGCGCCGCCTACCACGTCGGCGATCCCAGCCTGGACGTCGGCGGCGACTTCTACGACGTCGTCGTCTGCGGGGAGACGGTGTCCCTGGTGATCGGCGACGTGTGCGGCCGCGGCGCGGAGGCCGCCGCCGCCACCGCCCTGGCCCGCCACACCCTGCGCACCCTCCTCGAGGACGGCGTGGCGCCCGCCGCCGCGCTCGCCCGCCTCAACCGGGCGCTCACCGGCGAGGGCGCCTCGCGGTTCGTCACCGCCCTGGTGATCCGTCTCGTCCCGGCGGACGGCGGCTGGGACGCGGAGATCGCCGGGGCCGGGCACCCGTGGCCGTACGTCCGGCGCGCGGACGGCGAGGTGGCGGAGACCCCGGCGCGCGGCCTGCTGCTGGGCGTCGTCCCGGACGCCCGCTACGAACCCGCGCGTTTCCGGCTGGCCGAGGGCGACACCCTGGTCCTCTTCACGGACGGACTGACCGAGGCGCGCTCCCAGGACGGCACGCAGTTCGAGGAGCACGCGGCCGCCGCGGTCGGCGCGCTCGCCGCCTCCGGGAAGACCGCGGCGGAGGAACTGGTGGCGGCGGCCGCGCAGTTCCGCGACCGCGGCGACGACGACACCGCCGTGCTGACGGCCAAGGCGAAGGCGAAGGGAACGAAGTGACGCAGGACCACGCGCCCGCGCGACGGCTCGACATGGGCCGGCTGCTGGTCGTCGAGGACTCCGAGGAGGACGCGGAGGCCATCGAACGGGCCCTGTCCAGGACCCACCCCCTGCTGCGCCTGGAGATCGTCGGCGACGGCCAGGGCCTGGTGGACCGGCTGCTCGCCGCCGACCAGGTGCCCGGCATCATCCTCCTGGACCTCAACATGCCGGGGCTCGGCGGCTACAGCCTCCTGCAGGCGATCCGCGCCCGTCCCGAACTGGCGGAGGTGGCCGTCGTGGTGTTCACCTCCTCCACGGCGCCCGCCGAGGTCGACGCCTGCTACGCGGCCGGAGCCGACAGCTACATCTACAAGCCGCTCAACTTCGACCTGTTCAGGACCGTGCTGAAGGGCGCCGTCGACTACTGGCAGCAGACCAGGCGTCAGCCGCCCTCGGGGCAGGGGGCTGCCGTGCCCCCGAACGTGAAGTAGAACGCCGTGCCCTCGCCGGGGGCGCTGGTGAGCCAGAGCAGACCGCCGTGCCGGTCCACGATCCGCTGGACGACGGCGAGGCCCACGCCGGTGCCGCCGCCCCGCTCACCGGGTCCGTGCAGCCGCCGGAAGAGGTCGAAGACCTCCTGCTGACGGTCGTCCGGGATGCCGATCCCGTTGTCCCGCACGACGACGGCGGCCACCGCCTCCGACGCCCCCGGGGGCGTCCGCTCCTCCACCGTGATCTCCACGGTGCGGTCGTGCCGGTCCGAGGCGTACTTCGCCGCGTTGACCAGCAGGTTCACCAAGATCTCGTAGACGCGGTCCGGGTCGGCGTCGACCGTGGGCAGCGCCCGGGGACGCAGCACCCGCACGTTCTCCTCCGCCAGCCGCGGCCCGGCGACCTCCAGGGCCGAGTCGACGACCTCGTCCAGCCCGATCTCCGCGCGCCGCAGGCCGCCCCGGCCCATCCGGGCGTAGTGCAGCAGGGAGTTGAGCAGGTCGTCCATGCGGGCGGCGAGCCTGCGCATCGTCTCCAGACGGCGCACGCTGGTCGCGTCGAGCCGGTCTCCCGCGTCCTCCAGCGTGAACGTGGCCGCGTTGGCGATGCCCCGCAGCGGCTCCTTGAGGTCGTGCGCCGTGACATGCGCGAACGAGTCGAGGTCCAGGTTGGTCAGGCGCAACTCGGCGTTGAGCGCGTCCAGTTCCTCCGCGTGCCGGAGCACGAGGCCCGTCAGCAGCCGCCGCATCTCCGCCGCGGCCGCCTCGGAACGCCGCGTCCAGGGACGGCTGCGCCCGCGCACCACGGACCGGAAGACGGCGCCGGAACCGCGCGGGGTCAGCCGCTCGCCCCGGGGGCCGACCAGCACGGGCCGGGACGGGTCCGCCGCCCACTCCCGGGGCAGCGCGCGCTCCCCGCGCACCCAGGCGAGGAAGTCCCCCTCGTCGCCGAGCGGCACCAGCAGCACCCCGGCCACCCCTCCGGCCGGGACGGCGTCCGCGCCCTCCTGCGCCAGCAGCTCGGGCATCCGGTCCGTCGACCAGACGTCCGCCGTCGCGGCCGCCGCGCGATCGGCCAGCAGACGGGCCAGCTCCGCGGGCACCGCGAGACCGGCCGCCGTCTGCCGCCCGCCGCGCGCGAGCAGCACCCCGTCGGCCTCCATCAGGCCCCTGACCAGCTCCTCGTGACGCAGCAGGGAGGCGTCCACGTCGACGTCGAGCAGTGTGGCGAGCCCGGCGGCGTCCCGGCCCGCCCGCTCCAGGGCGTCGGCCCGCTCGCGTTCCTCGATGGCGGCGAGCTGCATGGAGAAGGTGGCGCCGAACAGCTCGCAGGCCGAGCGCACGGCGGGCGCGACCGGCGCGGGGGTGCCGCCGTGGCAGGCGATCAGCCCCCACAGCCGTCCGTCCTTCAGCAGCGACACGGACATCGACGACCGCACGCCGATGTTGCGCAGGTACTCCAGGTGGAACTCCGAGACGGTGCGCAGCGCGGCACCGGAGAGGTCGAGGGGCGTGCCCGTCGCCTCGCGCACCGGCGGGACCAGGCGGGCGGTGGTGTCGTCCACGTCGGCGATGACGCGGATCCAGTTCTCCTCGTAGAGGCGGCGGGCCTGCGGGGGGATGTCGGTGGCGGGGAACCACAGGCCGAGCCACGGCTCCCAGCCCTCCGCGACGGACTCCGCGAGCACCTCGCCGGGTCCGTTGAGCCCGTCGAAGCGGTAGGCGACGACGCGTTCGAAGCCGGTCAGCGCGCGCACCTCGGCGACGGCCGCCTGGCAGCACTCCGTCACGTCGGTCGCCGACCTGAGCCGGTTCAGGGCCCGTCTGACCCGCTCGTAGAAGCCGCCCGAGCGGGCCGCCCGGTCCGGTTCGTACGGCTCGAACTCGACCACGACCAGGTCGTCGCGGCGGTGCACGGAGACGTCGAACAGGGAGCGGCGGCCCTCGGGTCCCGCGGCGACCGGGAAGCCGACGGCGGCGGCGCCGTCCGTGCCCGCGGCCTCCAGCACCTCCCGCCAGTCGGCCTCGGCGAGGACCGACGTCACCGGGCCGCCGACCAGGTCCCCGGCGGGCACGCCCAGGACGGCTGCGGCGTTCTCGGCGGCCGTGTCGACGAGACCGGTCGCCGGGTCGGCGGCGAGCAGGGTCCCGTAGGACTGGACCCCGCCCAGCAGATGGATCTGCTCGCGCACGCAGACCGACAGGTCGAACCCGCCCGGCACGGATGCCTCCGCGAGCTGTGCCTTCGGTGACAACCAGTCCTCGTGCACGTGCGGGTCTCCCTCTGGGTCGGTGGCGGCCATTGTCGCAAGGCGGCCCGGCCACCGCCGACCGGAGGGAGGTCGTCCTCGGCCGTCCCCTCCCCGCCGGGGGAGGGGACGGCGTCCCGTCAGCGGGCGGCGGCGCGGTCGCGGAAGCGCAGGATCCGGCGCGGAACGGCGAGCAGGAGGAGGCTGTAGTACTGGAGCACGGGCACCGCGAGCGCCAGGGCCAGCGCGACGGCCACGGCGATGACGTTGAGGTAGCCCTCGGTGTAGAGGTCCGAGACCCTGCGGTGCGCCCCGGGGACGTCGTCCTTGAGCAGTTCCGGCGTGGTCTTCAGGATCCGCAGCATCGCCGACCTGCACACCATGCTGGCCAGGAGCGTCGCGTAGTAGAACGCCGCGACGAACCGGTCCCGGCCGAAGGCGCCGATCATCTCCGTCGGCAGGGGGAGCACGACGACGGCGAGCAGCCACCCCATGTTCCAGATCATCAGGGGCCGGGTCAGCTTGCCGACCGCCGCGAAGGTCCGGTGGTGCTCCAGCCAGACGTTCGAGATGACCACGAAGCTGAGCAGGAAGCTCCAGATCTGGTCGAGGTGGTCGGTGATCACCTTGCTGGGCTCTTCGTGCGCGGCGACGGCCTCGGGGACGAGGTCGACCAGCGGCAGGATGAGGAGGGTGATGGAGATGGCGGCGACCGCGTCCGTGAACAGGAGCAGCCGCTCCGCCGACGCCCCCGGCTCCAGCCCGCGCGGCCCGGGGGCCGGCGCTCGTCCGGTGTCGGCCCCTTCCGTTCCGGTCTCGTTGCTGAGCCCGCTGGCACCCATGTGTCGCACCTCTCCGTCCGCGCCGCCGCGGCGCGGTGCCACGTGCGGGGGCGCACCGCTCCTTCCGGGACCGGTGGCCAGGGCGGAGGTTACCCGAGGAAACTGTCGAAATGATCAACGGGGCCGCACTTACGTGTAACCACCAGACATATCGGCGCCCGCGCGGTGCCGGACCGTCTCGCCCGCCATGCTCCGGGGACCAACACACGCACCGTGTACGGGAGTCGGGGACGCGCGTATCGTGGCGGGCGAGCGCATCGACGCCCGCCCCTGGTCCGAACCCGGCGGGCCGAACGGGGGAGAAGGGTGCGTGCCCGATGAGTCCCGGGCTCCTTTCCACGATCACGGCGGCCCTCTACGGGGGGACGGTCTCGCTCCTCGCCCTCACCGCGACCTTCGCCCGCCGCCCCACGCTGCGCCGCGAGGCGCGCAGCACCCTCGCCGTCCTGATGCCGGGGAAGGCGGTGGAAACACCGCAGGCCGACGGCGCGACGACGGCGCCCGGCGACTGACGCCCACCGATTGACCGGCGGAAAGCGGCCGCCCTACCGTGGAGGCCGCTTTCCGGAACGTTCCCCACCGCGCCGACGGTCAGGAGGACCATGCCAAGCCCCCAGCCGCCGCGGGCCGTGTTCGCGATGGATCCGGTGCACCTGCCCCTGCTCTTCCCGCCGCACCTCATGACCCGGCTCCGGCGGGCCGTCGGCATCGACCCCGGCCTTGTCGTCCGGGACGTCACCGATCCGGCCGCCGCCGACGCCCTCGCCGCCGCCGAGATCCTGATCACCGGCTGGGGCGGCCCGCACCTCGACGGCGACGCCCTCGCCGCCGCGCCCGGGTTGCGGGCCGTGCTGCACGCGGCGGGCTCGGTCCGGTCCCTCGTCGGGGACGAGCTGTGGCGGCGCGGGATCGCCGTCTCCAGCGCCGTCACCGCCAACGCGCTGCCCGTCGCCGAGTACACCCTCGCGATGATCCTCCTGGCCGGGAAGGACGCCTTCGGCCACCGCGAACGCTTCCGGGCCCGTCACACCCACCCCGCCCCCGAGGAGACGGCGGCCACCGGCAACGTCGGCCGCCGCGTCGGCGTCATCGGCGCCTCCCGCGTGGGCAGACGGCTCCTCGAACTGCTGCGCCCCTTCGACCTCACCGTGCTGCTGTACGACCCGTACGTGGGAGCCGCCGAGGCCGCCGCGCTCGGCGCGGAGTCCGTCCCCCTCGACGAACTGCTCGGGACCAGCGACATCGTGACCCTGCACGCCCCCGACATCCCCGCCACCCACCGCATGCTCGACGCGGGGAGGCTCGCCCTCGTCCGCGACGGCGGCGTCCTGATCAACACCTCGCGCGGCGCCCTGGTCGACTCGGCCGCGCTGACCGCGGAACTGGTCTCCGGGCGGCTGAGCGCCGTCCTCGACGTGACCGACCCCGAACCGCCGCCCGCGCACTCCCCGTTGTACGACCTGCCCAACGTCTTCCTGACCCCGCACATCGCGGGCTCCCTCGGCAACGAACTCCAGCGGCTCGGCACCGTCGTCGTCGAGGAGTGCGAACGGCTCGCGACCGGCCGCCCGCTCGCCCACGAGGTACGGGCCGAGGATCTCGGGCGAGTGGCCTGACGCTCGCTGCCGGAGGGCGAATGCGGGCTGCCTGGGCCGCGACGGCGGGCAGGTCCGACTCCCGCCGGGCGTGGGCACCGGCCCTGTTCCCGGGGACGGGTCGGGCGGAGGCGGTCACCAGACGTTCGCCACCCTGTGGAGGGCGTCAGTCCAGGAGCGCGGTCGCCTCGACCTCGACGAGGACGTCCGGTTCGAAGAGGTACTCGACGCCGATCAGGGAGGCCGGGGGGAGGGGGAGTCGGAGACCGATCTCCTCGGCGACGGCCTCCACGCCGGCCATGAGGTCGCCGATCTTCTCCGGGCTCCATCGGGTCACGTAGAACGTCAGGCGCAGCACGTCCGCGAACGACGCGCCCGCGCCCGCCAGTCCGACGGCGGTGTTGCGCAGTGCCTGGGCGACCTGTCCGGCCAGCTCGCCGGGTGCCACCGGAGTTCCGTCGGCCCGGCGCGCGATCTGGCCGCTGACATGGACGTGCTTCGTCCCCGTGCCCACGGCGACGTGGTGGTAGGGGACCGGCTGGAGCATGCCGTCGGGCGTGAAGTGCTGGACAGTCACGGGTCTCTCTCCTCTTCTTCAGGTATCGATAAGCTACCTAGTGGAAGAAGGACACTTCAACGAGACCAGGTTTCACCATGGATACCGACGGCGAACTCCGCATCGACGCCCCGCACCGCGAACTGCTCGACCAGATCCTCGACAAATGGTCGCTCGCGGTGCTCAACGAGCTCTGCGAACGCCCGTGCCGCTTCAACGAACTGCGCCGGGCCGTCCCCCAGGTCACGCAGAAGTCGTTGACCGCGACACTGCGGCGGCTGGAGCGGAACGGTGTGGTCGAGCGGGAGGTCGTCTCCGTCCGCCCGGTGGCGGTCAGGTACCGGATCACGCCCCTCGGCAAGACCCTTCGCCACCCCGTCGACGTGCTGCTGGAGTGGGCCTCGCGGAACATGCCCGCCATCGAACGCGCACGCGAGGAATTCAGAGCGCGGGAAGAAGGAGAGGCGGGCTTCTGACCCCTCCGACGACCGCACGCGTCAAGGATGGTCGCGCTGTCGTCGACGTCCTGCCCTCGTCGCACGGCCGAAGCCCGGTGCCGACCGGAGCGCGGCTCTGCGGGGGTGTCGAGGCTCTCCGCTTCCAGGCCCCCGGCGTCCAGGACCAATCCGAGGGCGCCACCGGGACGGATTCCGGTCATGGACCTCGACGTACGACCCCAGCCGCTGCCCGGTATCACACGCCTGTCCCTCGGCGCCCTGAGCGGTCTCCTCGCGGGATACGCGGCCATCGCGGTGGCCGAGTTGGTCTCCGCGGCGGTGCGGCCGGAGTCGGGGCCGGTCATCGCGGTCGGCGGGGCGGCGATCGACCGAACACCGCCCGGTGTGAAGGACTGGGCCATCCGGAACTTCGGCACGAACGACAAGCTCGTTCTGCAGCTCGGCATCCTCGCCGTGCTGACCGTTCTCGCCCTGGTTCTCGGGGCGTTGGCCGCGCGGTGGCGGGTCATCGGTTCGGCCGGTGTGCTGGCCTTCGGTGTGGTCGGTGCCGCCGCCGCCACGAGCAGGCCCGACTCGACCGGCCTC
>NZ_FMCI01000369.1 GCF_900091845.1 Streptomyces sp. SolWspMP-5a-2 | reverse complement strand
GCCGCTCCCCGCGCTCGCCGCCGCCTGCGGGCTGCTGCCGCTGCTCGCGGTCCCCCCGCTCCACCCGGTCCTCGCCGTCCTGGAGGCGCTCTGGGCCGCGCTGCTGGTCGGGGTCAGGCGCGCGCGTCCGGCCGCCGCGGTGCTGTGCGCGGCGCCGCTGCTGGTGGGCGGCAACCTGTGGACGACGGCCGTGGTGCCGCTGCTCGTGCTCTCCGCGACCCGGCTGATCGCGCCGACCCGGCGGGCGTGGCGGGTGGTGGGCGCGGCCTGTCTGCTCGTCGTGCCGCTGACCGGCGTCCGGCTGCTGCTCGGCAGCGGGAGCCGCTGGGAGGTGCTGGGCGGGGACGCGGTCTCCGTCCTGCTGGTGCTGGTGCTGCCCGCCCTGTCCGGGACGCTGCTGGGACGGCGGCGCCCGCTGGCGGACCTGCTGCGGGAGCGCAACGCCTACCTGGAGCAGACCCGCGCGCTCACCGCGGAGGCGGCCCGGCTGGAGGAGCGGGCCCGGATCGCGGGCGAGATGCACGACCTGCTGGGTCACCGGCTGAGCCTGATCTCCGTGCACGCGGGGGCACTCGAGCTGGCCGCCGCGCGGCAGGCACCGCCGCTCGCCGGTCAGGTGGAGTTCCTGCGCACCACCGCGGGGACGGCCCTGGAGGAGCTGCGGGAGGTCCTCGGCGTCCTGCGCCACGCCGACCTGGCGGACGGGACCGGCGTCGAACGGGGAACTCTGGCGGACGTCACGGCGCTGGTGGCGCAGTCCCGGCAGGCGGGCGGGAGCGTCGAGCTGGAGTGGACGGTGCCCGGGTCGGCGGAGGTCGGCGTCCGGACCCGGCAGGCGCTGCACCGGGTGGTGCGGGAGGGGCTGACGAACGTCCTGAAGCACGCGCCGGGGGCGCCCGCGCGGGTGGCGGTGCGCCCCACGGCGAGCGGGATCGAGGTCGCGGTGACCAACGGGGTGCCGGACGGGGCGCGCTCCGCCGGGGGAACGCGCAGCGGGCTGGCGGGACTCCAGGAGCGGATCGCGCTGCTCGGCGGGACGTTCGAGGCGGGCGCCCTGCCGGACGGCGGCTTCCGGATGACGGCCCGCCTCCCGGCGAAGGTCGGCACGCCGGACCCCGCGAACCCCACGCCCGACACCCCGGGCCACACGCCCGACACCCCGGGCCACACGCCCGACGCCCCGGGCCACACGCCCGACGCCCCTGACCTGGCACCCGGCACCCCGGACCCGGCACCCGGCGCTCCGGACCTGGCACCCGGCACCCCGGATCCGGCGCCCGGTGCTCCGGCGGCGCCCTTCCCCGCCCAGCGCGCCCCGCCACCGGCCCG